>JALYJY010000085.1 GCA_030775045.1 Pseudomonadota bacterium
ATCATAGCATGGCCGTGTCGGATGGGAAGCTATGACTTGAGTATATCATGCACCGCCCGCAGCTGGGATCATAGCATGGCCGTGTCGGATGGGAAGCTATGACTGAAGCTTGTACCCCGCGGATCAACACCGGATCATAGCATGGCCGTGTCGGATGGGAAGTTGTCGCGCCCAGCCCTTCCTACGCCGCCCCCTCCATGAAGTGGGCGCGACACAGGGGGACATAGCTCTCTGTGCTGCCGATCTGGACCTGGGGGCCGTCGTCCATGCGCCGGCCCTCGCCATCCACGCGGATGACCATGGTGGCCTTGGATCCACAGTGGCAGATGGTCTTGACCTCGTGCAGCTTGTCCGCCCAGGCCATCAGCCACTGGCTGCCCTCGAACAGATGGCCGCGGAAATCCGTGCGCAGGCCATAGCACATCACCGGAATGTCCAGTTCATCCGTAATCCGGCACAGGTCCCGCACACTGGCCTTTGTCAGGAAATGCGCCTCGTCCACGAACACGGCGTGGATTTTCCGGCCAGCTGTCTGGGCAGCCGCGGTCTGGCCATACATGTCCTTTTCCGGCAGGGATTTACAGGACAGGCCGATGCGGCTTGCAACCACGTCTGATCCGCCGCGCGTGTCAATCACAGGCTTGAACACCAGGGTGTCCATGCCCCGCTCCTCGTAATTATAGCGGGCCTGCAGCAGCATGGTGCTTTTGCCGGCGTTCATGGTGGAATAGTAAAAATACAGCTTGGCCATGGGTCTTCTCCGGGCTTTCCGGACTCTTGTGCCACGGCGCCCCCGCAGCTGCAAGCCTGCGCCCCCATCAAAACCCTTTATCCGCAACCCGATGTGTGTAGAATGGCCCGTTCCTGTGTCCAGCACGAGGTTTTCATGACCCAGTCTTCCTCTCCGGCGTCTTCCCTGATGGCAGGAAAGCGCGGTTTGATCATGGGCGTGGCCAATGACCGCTCGATCGCCTGGGGCATTGCCCGGACCGTGGCCGCCCATGGCGCCAGTCTGGCCTTCACCTATCAGGGAGAAACCCTGGAAAAGCGGGTGCGTCCCCTGGCGGCCAGCGTCGGGTCAGACCTGGTTCTGCCCTGCGACGTGACCGACATGGCCAGCGTGGATGCTGTGTTCGAAAAAGTACAGAAGACCTGGGGATCGCTGGACTTCGTGGTCCACGCCATCGCCTTTTCCGACAAGAACGAGCTGGACGGCCGGTATGTGGACACGTCCCGGGACAATTTCCTGCGGACCATGGATATTTCCTGCTATTCCTTCACCGCCGTGGCAAAACGGGCCGAGGCCCTGATGCCAAAGGGCGGAAGCCTGCTGACCCTGACCTATTACGGGGCCGAGCGGGTGATGCCCCACTATAACGTCATGGGCGTGGCCAAGGCGGCGCTGGAAGCCAGCGTGCGGTACCTGGCCGTGGACCTGGGCGGCAAGAACATCCGGGTCAACGCCATCTCCGCCGGTCCCATCAAGACTCTGGCGGCCAGCGGCATCGGCGATTTCCGCTATATCCTGAAGTGGAACGAGCTGAACTCCCCGCTGAAGCGCAACGTGACCATTGACGAGGTGGGCGGCGCGGGCCTGTATCTGCTGGGCGATCTCAGCGCCGGCGTGACAGGCGAGGTTCACCATGTGGACAGCGGCTATCACACCGTGGGCATGGTGGCTGTGGATTCGGCCGCCGCGACGGCAGACCTGCTGAAAGGCCTGAACACAGACGCTGAGAAAACTGCTGTCTGAGGATCCCCATGACAGCCGATGTAACAGCCCTTTCCTTCGAGGCGGCCCTGGCCGAGCTGGAGAAGATTGTGAAACTGCTGGAAAGCGGCGCGGGAAGCCTGGATGATGCCGTGGGCCTGTACGAACGCGGGGACGCCCTGCGAAAGCACTGCGAGAAACGCCTGAACGAGGCCCGCATGCGGATCGAGCGCCTGGACCGGGGCGAGGATGGTTCCATAACGGCCCAACCCGTAAGGATGGACTGAGTGATATCCCTTATCGGACGCCAGATCGCAGAAGCCGCAAACCTGATCGAACGCGCGCTGGCCTCTGTGCTGCCCAACCAGGACGGGGCTGAATCCCGCCTGTTCGAGGCCATGCGCTATGGATCCCTGGGCGGTGGAAAACGCCTGCGCCCCTTTCTGGTCCTGGAAAGCGCAAAGCTGTTCGGCGTCAATCCGGATTGCGCCCTGCGCGTGGCCGTCGCGCTGGAAATGATCCACTGCTATTCCCTGATCCACGACGACCTGCCCGCCATGGACGACGGCACCCTGCGCCGGGGCAAGCCTACCGTGCACCTGCAGTACGACCAGGCCACCGCTGTCCTGGCCGGCGATGGCTTGCTGACCCAGGCCTTCGAGGTCCTGGCCAGTCCGCAGACCCACGAGGATCCACACATCCGCTGTGCCCTCGTCACCGCCTTGGCGCGGGCGGCGGGCCCCCGCGGCATGGTGGCCGGGCAGATGCTGGACATGGTGGCCCGGGAACAAGCCCTGGATATCGGGGCCATCACCCGCCTGCAGCGCCTGAAAACGGGCGAGCTGATGGCCTTTTCCTGTGAAAGCGGCGCCATCCTGGGCCGGGCCTCGCCGTCTTGGCGCCAGGCGCTGCTGGCCTATGCCCACGACCTGGGACTGGCGTTCCAGATGACCGACGACCTTCTGGACGCAGAAGGGCGGGAAGAGGACACAGGCAAGAACACGGGCCGGGATGAACAGTCCGGCAAGGCCACCTTTGTCTCCATCCTTGGTATTGACAGGGCCCGGGCCCAGACCCGGATGCTGGCGGACCAGGCCTGCAAACACCTGGACACCTTCGGCGACCGGGCCGCAACCCTGAAATCCCTGGCGCGTCATGTCGTTGAACGCCGCGCATAATCATAATACCTCCCTGCAAGACCGGCAGGGGCTGAAGCGCCTGGCCTCGTACGCCAGCATCGGCGTGTGCGTCATCCTGATCCTGTCCAAGGCCTTTGCCTTTTTCCTCACCGGATCGGTGGCCATCCTGTCTTCCCTGCTGGACAGCCTGATGGATGCGGTGGCATCCGGTATCGCACTGGCCGGCGTTCTCCATGCCCAGAAGCCCGCGGACCGGGGTCATCGCTATGGCCATGGCAAGGCCGAAGCACTGGCCGCCCTGGCCCAGACGGCGCTGATAACAGCCTCTGCCGTGCTTCTGGCTGCCGCATCCGTCTCCCACCTGCTGGACCCG
This sequence comes from Pseudomonadota bacterium, assembly GCA_030775045.1. Taxonomy (NCBI): domain Bacteria; kingdom Pseudomonadati; phylum Pseudomonadota; species Pseudomonadota bacterium. Next base: position 3,224 of record JALYJY010000085.1, read on the forward strand.
CAGCCCCTGGCCCATGAATGGGCGGGGATCGGCGTCATGGTTCTCTCGATCGTCCTGACCTGCGGCCTCCTGGTGGTCCAGCGTCACGTGATCCGCAAGACGGAGTCCCTGGCCGTGGACGCTGACCACGTGCACTACAGCGGTGATTTGCTCATGAATCTCGGCGTGATGGCGTCCCTGGCGCTGTCCCTTTTTACAGACTGGACCTGGATTGATCCCCTGTTCGGCCTGGCGGCCTCGGCGTATATGCTGGCTGCCATAGGGAAGGTGGGTCGCCGGTCGCTGGATGTGCTGATGGACCATGAGCTGCCGCCGCAGGACAGGCAACAGATCAAGGACATTGTGAAAGGCCATCCCATGGCCCGGGGGATCCACGACATCCGCACGCGCAGCGCGGGTGACCGGGTGTTCATCGAGTTCCACCTGGAACTGGACCCGGACCTGACCCTGGCCCGCGCCCATGACCTGGCGCACGAGGTGGAGGATCTTCTGAAAGCCGCCTTTCCCCATGCGGACATCATTATCCACCAGGAACCGGCGGGCATTGACGATCCGCGCATGGACCTGCCGCATTGAAAAACACGGTTCTCTCATATTGCACGGACCAGGTTCTGGAGCATGACCCGGATCGCTTTTACACTGCGCTTTTTGCCAGAGGAACACAGCGGGAAGCCCTGCTGGCCCTGTATGCCTTCAATGCTGAAATTGCCCGCACCCCCGATGTAGTGACCGAATCTGCACTGGGACTGATCCGCCTGCAGTGGTGGCGGGAGAGGCTGGAAGAGATATACCAGCCGGACAGCACCGTGCCCGCCAGTCCCGTCCTGCAGGCCCTGGCGCCGGTGATCCGGGAATTTTCCCTGTCGCAGGCGCTGTTTGAGGATCTCCTGACCGGACGGGAGGAGGATTTTTCAGAAAATCCTCCGGAAACGCTGGATGATCTGGAGAATTATGTTGCGCGGACATCTTCTTCCCTCATGGCCCTGGCGCTGGAGATCTGCGGCCAGCACACCGGAGAAGCCCGCCTGATGGCCCGCCATGGGGGCATCGCCTGTGGCCTGGCAGGTCTGATGCGCGCCCTGCCCTTCCGCAGCAGCCGGCACAGGACGCCCATTCCCCGGGATCTGCAGCAGCAGGATCTTCCCGCGGCTGCCCTGAAGATCGCAGACAGGGCGCAAGAGCATCTGGACAGGCTGTCCGTCTTGCCGCTTCCGCCGGACCGGGTGGCGCTGCCCGCCCTGTTGCCTGTGGTTCTGGCCCGCCTGGACCTGAAGCGGATCCGCAGGGCCAGCAGCGACGTTTTTCGCCCATCCGTCACCGGCCCCCATCCTTTCCGCACCCTGGCCCTGTCCTGGGCGATGGTGAAGGGGAAAGTCTGATCAGGGTCTGCCGTGGATCAGGTGGAGATGGCCTGAAGCCCTGGACTTAAGAGCCTCCCACTTGTCCTGGCGCGGTCCCGGCTCAAGAATAAAGCCCGTACCGGTGTCTTTTAACGTAACAAAATGCACATGCGCTATGTGTGGATTGGCTAGGATCAGGGAAAACTCCAGACGCCGCAGGGTGGACAGGGGACTGATGGCCTCCAGTCCGAAAGGCCCGGGCGGCACAACGATCCAGACTTCGGGCCTGGTGGACTGACCCACAAAACGCAGGGAAGCGGCGTACCATCCCGGATAGGCCAGCGCCCCGGCGTCGCCTTTCAGTTCCTCAAACAGGTCTGCTGTAACCAGAGCCTTTCCGGCGTCAGTCTGGCGGACATAGACACAGTCCCTCCCGGCCGGGGAATTCACAAAACTTTCAATGGCCGCAAAAATCCTTTTGCCCAGATCCGGTGGCGCACCGGCTCTGGCCAGCATGGATGTGGTGTACAGGATCAGGATGCGGCCACGGGGGTCCGCGTCCTGCGTAAACCCGTCCATGATGGATGTGTAGACCAGCCGCAGGGACCGGCTGTCCCCTGCCCTGACCAGCGCCTGCAGGGCGTTCACCGTGCCGGGCAGAAGTTCAATCCAGCCACGCAGGTCCCGGTCGGATATTCCTTCCGGAGCTTCCGCCAGAATGCAGCGGCGGGTCTCTTCCCCTGCGGCCAGCGCGGTGAAAGTCCAGGCCCTGTCGTCCAGAAGCGCCGGGATCTGCCGGACCAGAAGATCGCCGGAGCCATGCAGAACCTGGGCCACTTCGCCTGAAAGATGAACGATGGCTTCCGGATCTGGAAGGAAACACCGCATTCCGGGATTGTCCCGGGCTGGCACGGACAGCATCTGGACCTCATGTAACGGGACCGGATCCAGAATACCCCGGGGAAATACTTGCGCAAAGAAACCCCTTCTCCTGCAGGAGAAAGAATCCAGGGCATGTGGACAATCAACGCAGAATGAGCCAGATGACGAGAGTTTTCGAGAACCGGCGCGCAGCGTACGTTACAGTACGTGAGCACCGGAAGCGGAGAAAGCCGAAGTCAGATGGCCATTATCCGTTTGATTGTCCACATGTCTACACCCCCGTACCGTTCAGCTGCCGCACCAGCAGGCTGAGGCGTTCATCGGTCAGGCCCGAGACAAAGTCGTTGACCTTCAGGAAGCTGTGATACGGGCTGTCCTGTGGCACGGGGGCATTGACGCCCATCAGATCCAGGATCCGCCGTGCGCGATAGGGCAGCGATCCCGTATCCCTGTGGCGCTGAAGCTCCAGCACAGCATCACCGCAGGCGGCCAGCAGGGTGCCCATGGCGGCGTATGCGCCGATTTCGGCCACCATCTTGGGTCCATAGCGGAAGATCTTTCCCCGGGCGATATCGCGCTTTGAGATTTCGAGACAGCGACGCACGTCCTCGCGGCAGGCGCTGACCAGATCACCCCGGAACTCGCCCCGCATGATGCTGTCGTAATTGCCCATGAACGCCTCGATCACCGCATCCACCAGGATGTCCATGGCCTTGCCGCGCAGCCAGGCGACACGCTCCCGGTCGTTGTGGAACGGGCGCTTGCGGTAGTGGTCCATGGTGTCCTGTGACAGGACACCGGACAGGACGCTTTCCAGATCCTGGATCCTGACGATGGACAGCTCGATCCCGTCCTCGATGTCAATCAGGGCATAGCAGATATCATCCGCCGCCTCGACCAGCCAGGTGAGCGGATGCCGGCACCAGCGATCTTTCCCCTGCGCGATCAGCCCCGCGCGCTCCGCCACCTGGCGGAACAGGGGCATCTCGCTGCGAAAGATGCCGAATTTTCCGTCCGCGCCCCGGGCCTCCGGCTGGTCCGATCCCCACGGATACTTGCAGAATGTGGCCAGCGTGGCGCAGGTCAGGCGCATCCCGCCGTCAAACCGGTTGTATTCCAGCGCCGTCGCGATGCGAAAGCCTTGCGCGTTGCCCTCGAACACCGTCAGGTCATTTTTCTCTGCCTCACTCAGGCCGGACAGCCAGCGGGCTCCTGCACCCGCGTACCAGTCGCGGATGGCGTATTCTCCCGCATGGCCAAAGGGCGGGTTGCCGATGTCGTGCACCAGGCACGAGGCCTGCACAACGGTCCCCAGATCCGCCGGCCGGATCCCTTCCGGCAAAAGACCGCGGCGGGCCAGACGCGATCCCGCCGTCTCCCCCAGCGACCGGCCGACGCATGAGACTTCCAGGCTGTGGGTCAGCCGGTTGTGCACATGGTCGTTGGAGGGCATGGGATGGACCTGGGTCTTGCGCTGCAGGCGCCGGAACGCGTCGGAAAAGACGATGCGGTCATGATCCCGCTGGTACTCCGAACGGTCCCCGCCGCCCGGTGTGGACGCATGTCCTCCCGGCCGGTCGGTACAGAGAAGCTTTATCCAGTCCATCATGATGTGCCCTTTCAGGCTTTCATGTGGAGGAGGACCACAACACAAGTCAAGAGAAGATCAGCCAACCGCAACAGCCACAGGAAGCGGCTTCAGGACAGCGGCACTGTCCGCACTGTCATCGGTCCACGCAGACCGGTCGGCAAACAGGGCGCGCAGCAGCTGGCTGTTCAGGGCATGGCCAGGGCGGAAGGCGTGGAACCGGCCCAGGATAGGCGCACCGGCCAGGTAGAGATCCCCGATGCTGTCCAGGATCTTGTGGCGGACAAATTCATCGGGATAGCGCAGCTGGCCCTCGTTCAGGATGGTATCGCCGTCAATGACGATGGCATTGTCCAGTGAGCCGCCGCGGGCCAGGCCGATGCTGCGCAGGTACTCCACCTCGTGCAGGAAACCGAAGGTACGGGCGCGGCTGACGTCGGACCGGAACCGGCCCTCGCCCAGATGCACCAGGCCGATCTGGCGGCCGATCACCTTGCTTTCAAAACTGATCTCGCAGCTGAAAATGGATTCAGCGGCAGGAGACAGGGTGGCAATCTTGTCCCCGTCCCGCACAGTGACTTCCTTCAGGATGCGGATGGTCCGGCGCGGGGCGTCCTGGTCCACAATACCTGCGCATTCGATCAGGAACACGAAGGGTGCCGAGCTTCCGTCCATGATAGGCACTTCCGGCCCGTCGATCTCCACCACCGCGTTGTCGATGCCGCAGCCGCGCAGGGCAGCCATCAGATGCTCGACCGTGCTGACCGACACGCCGTGTTCGTTGGCGATGACGGTGCACAGGCGTGTCTCGGTCACCCTGTCCCACAGGGCCGGAACAACGGCCGTCGCAGCAGGCTGGTCCGTACGGACAAAGGTAAT
>JALYJY010000086.1 GCA_030775045.1 Pseudomonadota bacterium
GTGCTGCGCCTGGCCCAGCTGTGGCAGGATTTCTGCCAGGCGCGCATGGCGGTGGATCGTCTGGGCGATATTCTCAATACGCCCGCCTGGACCCCGACTGGGCCCAGGTCGAGCGGCAGACGCTGGATATCGCCATAAAGTCCACATCGTCCCTGATCCAGAACCAGGGCATCGGCGACCTGTACCGACTGTATCTTGAAACCCAGCGCGACGGCGTTGAATTCAATGTGGCCTTTATTCCATCAACATTCATCACCAGGCTTGAAGAACCGTTCGATCACAAATACATGCAGGAACTGTATGATGTAGGATATGCCAGGGGCGCAAAAGGCAACCCTTGGCAAAAAGCCCCACCCGGGTACCTGGTCCTGACGTCTGCGAGGGCGAAGAAATGATCTGTTGCCTGGAAAGCAGCAGAATTCCCTGTATTTTCTCTATTGAACAGGTTACCAAGGTAGAGGAGCGTTTGCACAGGACCAAGCCTTCCGCCGTAAACTGCGGTACTGCGCGAACCCGTACAACGTTATGAAAAAGGGACACAGATGAAACAATCATTGTCAAAAAAACTTGCTCTGGCCGGCCTTCTGGGAACGCTGGTCACAGGCGACGCCCAGGCAGCGGACCCACAGGTCAAAACAGTAACGGTACCTTTCGGGACTTTTAATATTCCTGTTGGTCAGCAGACACAGCCCGTAGCCATAAACCCTTGCGCCCAGTACAATTATGTTTATTTTCGTGTAAATGGTTCCGATGTGGGCAAGTTGGCCCTGTTTAAGACAGAAGAATTCAACGGCAGCTTCCAGGACCATTATTCCGGACAGGCTCTCGTATATATACCGGAGGCAAGCAGACAGGGGATAGAAAAGAAAAAGCTCAGCTTTGCCGAGCTGGCACGTCAGCATGGTAATGCGACATTGGGCTATCGCTCCTTTGTCAATAAAAATGGCCTCGTCGAAATATGCGCGGTCGTGACACAAGTGGGCGAGTACAAGCTCTATACCACAAAAGATCAGCGACACACATGGCAAGTTCAGGGGCTACGTCAACCAGTGTCTCCTTATCGCCTCTGCACAAATAACCTCAGCGGGCCAGATATAATGCCTGTAGCAGAAGGCTTCCGGCAGGCAATAAATCAGGCGTCAAAAACGATAAAATGCGGGTAAATAAACGATAAGACAAGAATTCTGTATGTGTAGCCCCTGTCATCCCCGCCCACGTATGTTATCGGCCTGCCCTGACCCTGACTCGTGGCGGGAATGACAGTATGGGGCAGGGGAAATTTTTCTATTCCTTCTCTTCAGCTTCACATATGAAGCTTTTTTACATGGAGATGCTGAAGAAAATACACCAGGGAAGTGTAACCCAGTTGCCTTTCCCCAGAGCCAAAAAGCGCTTTGATAAACAACCTCTGCGTGTTAGTTAAAGATTAACTTCGCCTGTTTACCCTCAGGCAAAGGATTGATACAGTGTCTCCTTGTCTGAACCTGGAAAATGACTTCTTTCCGCTTTATGCTTGGCACCATGCCTAGGAATGCCCTTTCGTTCCGAAAGGCATTATCCCTTTTTACCGGTATTGTTATTGCCCTGACATGCGCCGCTTTTCCCGTCTCGGCGCAGACATACAGCGGTATTACACTGACAGCCGCTGACGATCCGGATGCCGATGGCGTTGTCTCCATTACAAGTCTTCAGACAGGATCATCTCCACGCGGCGCGGACCCGGACAATCTTGTCACAACCACAATTACAGGAACAACGACGCTGGAATTAACAAATGGCGGGATCTATTTTGGCTCCATCACCGATGGCACGCCGGGACAGATCCTTGCCCTGAAAAATTCAGGCGGTAACCTGTTTCTTGGAAACGCGCTGACCAATACCTATTCCGGTGGCACAACGGTGGAAAACGCGTTCCTGACGATCAACAGCGCGACGACAGACAACGCGCTGGGCACTGGCAAACTGACATTAAGGAATGGCGGATGGCTCATCAGTGACTCTATCAACGCAAATATTACCAGTACGCGGAATATCGAAATTTTTAACTCAGGCCTGGTCGCTATCGCCGGGTCGGGTATTATCCGGTGGAACGGAAACATTACCGATCTGAATCCCGGTTCCGAGCTGGTACGGGATGGACCAGGAACGCTCATACTGGGCGGGACTGTCGATCCATCCATCCGTTTTCGCGTTGCTGGTGGCACGCTTCAGGGATCAACGACCCAGCTGCGGGGCAATATAGAGGTCAGCAGCCCGGGCTCTCTGACCATCTTTGACCAGGGAGGCGCCGCAGGCGCCTACAACGGCAATATAACCGGGAACGGAACCATCACGATCCAGGGCGGCGCCGGATCTTCGGTAACGTATAACGGCACTAATACCTATGCGGGAATAACAACCGTAAGGGACAATGCGACCCTGATCCTGGGATCTGCCGTCAATGATGCGCAGCTGGGGACCGGCAGTCTTGCCCTTGACACAGGAACCCTGCGTCTGGGTGCGGGGGCGGATTTTGCGACCAGCCGGGCTGTGAATATCACCACGGCAGGGACGATCGACCTGGCCGCAAGCCGGACCGTGACGTGGAATGGCATCATCAGCAATGTGGGCGGCCCTGCAACCCTGATCAAGGATGGCATCGGAACCCTGAATCTGGGCGGGAACAATGCCGCGGGCATCAATTACCAGATCAGCAACGGCATCCTGATGGGCAACACAACCAGCCTGAAGGGTGATATTGCGGTCAACAACGCGGCGTCCGCCGTTGTTTTCGACCAGGGCGGCGGTGCAGGAGATTATAACGGCGACATCAGCGGGACAGGTGGTGTCACCATCCAGAATGGCACTGTTACTTACCAGGGCACCAACAACCATGCCGGTGGAACGCGGGTTGAGGATGCGGAACTTGTTCTGACGGCGGTCGATGACAGCCAGCTTGGCACAGGAGATCTGACCCTTGATAATGGCACAGTCAATTTTGGCGCCAGCGCCTTTGCAACATCGCGGGATCTTGTCCTGGACGGCGATGGAGTCCTGTTTGCCAGCGGTGCCGGAACAATCATCTGGAATGGCCAGATTACAGGCGCAGGCCAGCTTGTCAAAAGCGGCACGAATACGCTGGCTCTGACAAATACAGCCAATGTCTGGACAGGCGGGATCGAGGTTGCCTCGGGCACGCTTTCAGGAAACGCTGATACCTTGCAGGGCGATATCGACATCCTGGCCCTAGGGATTCTGGACTTTAACCAGACAGCCAATGGAACATTTTCCGGAGATATCTCAGGTGCCGGCAGCATGACCAAAACCGGCGCCGGGACAGTTGTCCTTGCGGGCGCCAATTCAGGATTTACAGGAACAACGACTGTATCTGCCGGAACCCTGCAGGGTGACTCTGACAGCCTGTACGGGGATATTGTCAACAACTCCTTCCTGGTTTTTGATCAGGCTGCCAGCGGAACATATGCCGATGACATCAGCGGCACCGGCACCGTTACAAAAACGGGCGCCGGAACACTGACATTTTCCGGCACACATACAGCAGGCACAGTCCAGGTTTCAGCAGGCACGCTCAATGTCACGGGCTCCCTGGCCGGCAATACATCGATCGCCTCGAACGCCGTCCTGACAGGCACAGGCAATATAGGGGACGTGACGTCCAGCAGCGGGACAATCCTTGTAGGAACAGGCAACACGCTGACCGCTGAAAGCTATACCAATGGCGGTAACGCCGGCACACTGTCCTTTGGTCTTTCGCCGACCCAGTCGGGACTTCTGCGCGTAAACGGAAATGCCGATTTCACGGGAACAACAATCGATATCCAGCCTGTCGCCGGGGGATACACCGCCGGATATGTCTACACTGTCGCTGATGTTCTTGGCATTACCAGCGGCGCAGACGCCCTGGATGGCCAGGTTATTTCCAGCCCCCTGGTAAGTCTTGTTGTAAACGCTGCCAACGGGGCTGCACAGCAGGTTACGCTGACCACAGTCAGCGTTGATCTGACGAACAACGACGCCTGCAACATCATCGCGTCCACATCGACGCAGAGATCAGTCTGTCAGGCTTTTCTGCAGGCAGAAGGCAGCAGTGCGGATATTGGCGTCGCCTATGGCGAATTCCAGATATTGCCCAGCGTGGCAGAGATGCAGCGGGCCCTGGATCTGATGAGTGGCGACGTGGCTGTCCAAGCCGGCAACATGCTTTTCGACCAGGCGGCCATACTGGCTGAAGGAACCTTTTCGCGCCTGGGACAGGTTGCCCGCCAGAGCAGCGTGGCGGGCGCCGGAAGTCCATCCAGGCCGGTTCAGCTGGCCTCTCTGGAGAACAGTCCACAACAGCTTGCCATGCTCTTTGAGAATATTGACTGGCTTCTGGGCACAGCGAACATGGAAACCCCGCACGGAACCTGGGGTCGCGTGTTTGGCCAGATGGATGACGCCCATGATGGCAAGGCGCTGAACGGTTTCAGACATGGTATCCAGGCGGGTATGGATATGCGGCTGGATGATCACTGGAGCCTGGGCGCCACCGCCCTGTATGGCCAGGGTGATGCAGATCTGGACAGCCGCTTGGCCAGCGTCAACACCGACAGCTATATGATGGGCGCCTACGGCGTCTGGAACGATGGCCCCCTGATGGTTGGCGGTACGCTGTCCTGGGGGTACCATGACGTGGATACTGACCGCCAGATTGTTTTTGGAGGACTGAACCGCAGGGCGGAAGGTGACTTCAGCGCCCACTCGGTTTCGGCAGCGGTGGAAGCCTCGTATGTTCTTTCCCGGGGCGGCAATGTCTCTGTTATCCCCGCCGCAGGTCTGCGTTATACCGGATTATGGGAAGAAGGTTTTACAGAAACAGGCGCCGGCGATCTGAACCTGCGTTTTGATGAGGATTTTGACAGCAGTTTTGTCAGCACCCTGGGCGTGACTGTCAACAAACTGTTTGAGCTGGGCGATGGTTCACGGCTTCTGCCGGAAATCCGTCTGGGCTGGGAGCATGAATTTGAAACCAGCCGTGCCCGTACAGCCTTTTTCACAGGCCTGCCCACCTCGGCCATGGATATTTATGCCACCAGCTGGAAACGCGATACCGGCATTATAGGCGCAGGACTGACTTACAGCGTTCCTGCAGATGGCCTGGCTCTTGTGGCGGATTACAGGGCAGTCCTGAATCAGGACCAGACATCCCATCGTCTTCTGGGCGGTTTGAGACTGAGCTGGTAGAGCGTTTATCGTCAGGGATCAGGCCCCACCCGCGCCGGAGCGGGTGGGACTGAACCATTCGATCAATACCGGCCTGAACGGCCCCTGGATCCTGAAGGCGAGCCATATCCGCCCATCCTTCCACCCTGCCGGCCCTGCTGGCCCCTCTGGCGGTTGCTGCCGCCATACCAGCCCTCATCACCATACTCGCTGCCATAGCGGGAGACATCGCTGCTTTCATAGCCAGGATTTTTGTCCAGGTCGCTGCCTGAGAACCCGGACTGGCCATGCCCTCCGCCACGTCCATAGTCCTGACCCTGTCCATAACTCCGGCCTTGTCTGTAGCCCTGGCCCTGGTAGCCACCCCCTGTGGTGCGTCCGGCCTGTTCATAGTCACCATAATTCTCATATCCGCCGCGACCACGGCCATAGTCCCCGCCGTACCTGGATTCACGGCTTTCACCGGAACGTCCATAGCCGTAGTCATCAACATTGCCATAGCGTTGTCCGCCAGAACCTTGTGTGCCATAGCCCTGACCGCCATAGCTGCGGTCATCCTCATACCCGCGCCGGCGCGTCGTCATACGCCCTTCATCGTACCAGCCCGCGCGCTGGCCATAGTTCCGGCCGCTGTAACGCTCCCCATAACCGTTTGCCATATGATCTCTCCGTCAGTTTGAGATGAATCCCCCTGTTTTACTTATCGCTCATGCCGCCCGGCCCACGGCCTTTTCGACAATTCCGCCGACCTCCTGCCTGTCTGTGTCAGAGCGGATGATCCGCCCGAACGTCAGGACGCCACAGACCTTGCCGCTGTCATTCTTGACGACCAGGCGGCTGATGCTGTTCTGGTTCATCATCCCGGCCGCATCTTCCAGCGTGTCGGTTTCGCTGCAGGCGCACACATTGCCGGTCATGTAATCGCGTACTTTTTCCCGGGTCGGGTCTTTGCCCGCGGCCACGGCCCTGATCACAATGTCGCGATCGGTGATAATCCCTTCCGGCGCATCATCCCTGCCTACCGGGAGGAAGCCGCACTCCACTTCTTTCATCTGGCGCGCTGCTTCCTGAAGCGTCGCATCAGGACTGACCAGAGCCAGATCGGATTCCATCAGGTCCCTGACCTGTCTGCTTTTCATGGGTTCCTCCATCCATCATCGGAACCCGGTAAACACAGAAAGATCTCTTCAGGTTCCCCGCACCGCAGGGCTTACCACTGGATACGCAGACCGGCGAAGATGCGGTGGGACGACAGATCGCTGTTCACCCGGCCATCATAGTCGATCAGCAGGGCCAGAGCCTCGGACGGTATAATGTACGCAAAGCCCAGGCCGACCAGACCCGACAGGCGGTCTTCCCATGCGGCGGGGCCAATATCCATGATTACACCGGGCAGGCCGATGAAGTCCACATCGCGGCTCAGGTCCCGGTCGCCCATGTCATACCGGACACCGAGGCGAAACTGCGGGATCAGCCGGTTGCCCGCATCCGTCATATAGGACCGGGTGAAAGACAGGGCCGCCGTGCCCGTCAGGTTATCATCATAGCTGTCATCAAAACGAAGGCTGACTCCGCCCGCGCCGGTTTCCGTAAATCCTTCCTGCCAGATGCCGGTGTAACGCAGGCTCACCGCCGGGGTCAGCGACCATGCCCCGTCCAGATAAAAGCCGTACGCCGCCTCTACCACGCCGGTAACGCTGTGGGCGTCATACTCGCCCTCCGCGTGGCGCTGCACCGCGCCCACCTGGATATCCCGGCCGTAATCCGTCTGGTGAAAGCCATACCCCAGCATGCCCGCCAGCCATAACTGGCCCTGGTTCCAGGCGGTATAGACACCGGCCTGCCAGGTATCCGTGGTGCTGTCCTGCGGGCGGCCTTCCATGTCCACGTCCGCTGTCGTGAAAGCGCCCGTAGCGCCCAGCATCCAGCGATCGCTCAGTATGCCGTCCAGACCCCCCTGAAAGCCATAATGGGTGACGTTCAGCTGGTTATCCGCGTGGGCCAGATCATGCTGACCAACCACCTTGGCCCACAGGCCACCGGTCAGTGGGTCTTCAGCCCCTTCACCCAGCAGCGCGCCCGTATTGCTGACCAGCATGGCCAGCTGCTGCTGCATGTCCGCGCCGGCCGAGGCCAGCCGGACCGGGGCCACGGCCACCTTGTCTTTCTTCATGGCGTTGCCGATACGGTTCAGGGAAATGTCCCGGAACTGGTCGTTCTGGCGGAACAGGATATTGGCCATCTGCGGCACCATATCGCCGCTCAGGCTGTCCAGCGCCGCGCGCACCTCGTCATCGGTACCCAGCGTCTGCAGTTCGTCATAGATATCCCCGATATCGGTGCCGTTCATGTTCATGGCTTCTGTCAAAGTACCCAGCACCTGGCAGCGGTTGTTGGTGTCCGCCGCGGCTACAGCGTTGCAATCAAATGTCGGTCCCAGGCCGAACACCTGCGTCACGGTCAGGATGACGTCCTGATCGAGGCCGTTGGTGGCG
>JALYJY010000087.1 GCA_030775045.1 Pseudomonadota bacterium
CTATAACCCCACGCTGGATGCAGCCCTGGTGCGGCTTGCAGGGATTTTCCCGGCCCGGGGCGTGGGGTTCATCTTGGGGGCTCTGCAGGGCCTGAACGGGATCCTGCTGTATCTGCTGGCCGTACGGGTTTTGCCGGGTGAGGGATGGAAGAAACAGCTGGCCAGCCTGGCCCTGGCTGTGGCCGGTATGACAGGGGCAGGGGGACTGGCCCAGGTGGGGACCACCTTTTACGACGCGATCATCAGCCTGGGGGTTCTGGGATCTTTGCTGGCGCTGGTGGCGGGATGGGACCTGTGGATCCGCGCATCCTTGCGCCGGGCTTTCCCCCTGATCCTGCTGGCCGGATTTCCGGTGGGGGCAGCGATGGGCCTGAAGCAGCCGTCGGTCATCTACTGCATCGGGCTGTGCCTTGCCCTGTTGACCCTGCCCGTGCCGTTCTGGCGGCGGCTGTTCCTGCCGTTTTTTTTTGGCCTGGGGATCCTTCTGGGTATCGCTGTGTTTTCGGGCCACTGGATGGTGTTCCTGTACGAGCGTTTCGGCAATCCCCTGTTCCCCTATTTCAATGACCTGTTCCAGTCGCCCTGGGCTATGGCCAAGGATTACCGGGATACGCAGTTTGTGCCGCGTGACTGGCTCCAGCGCCTGTTCCTGCCGCTGTATTTCGCGCTGGATACAAAAAAGGTGGGGGAGATTGTCTTCCGGGATTTCCGCATCCCGCTGCTGTTCGTGACCCTGCTGGCGGGCGGCCTGTGCGCCCTGTTGCGTCGGCAAAGGCAGGGCAGGACCGGTTTCGTCCTGTGGGCCATCGGCCTGTCATACGGTGCGTGGGTCCTGATGTTCTGCATCTACCGCTATGCCGTGTCGCTGGAGATTCTGGCTCCGCTTGGCATTGTCCTCGCCATCGGTTTGTTGCCCCTGTCCTCGCGGATCAAGGTATGGAACAGCGCGGCGCTGCTCCTGGTGCTGATGGCAATCACGGTGCCAGGCACCTGGGGCCGCGCACCGTGGAGCGACCGGTTTGTGGAGGTTGCCGTGCCAGACTACACCCGACCCCTGAAAGACAAGACGATGCGCGTGTTGATGACCGGATACCAGCCATCGTCCTGGGTTATCCCCTCCTTCTCTCCAGAAATTTCCTTCATCCGGATCCAGAGCAATTTCACAGGACCGGGCGAGAAGAATGCCTTCAATGACAGGATCCGCGCCGTCTTGTCCCGGCCTGTGCACTATCAGTATGTGCTGTTCGTCCCGTGGGAAGAATGGGCTGTAGCGCCGGCGCTGGCGGCGTACGGCCTTGCTGCTGACAGGGCCTCCTGTCAGGATGTAAACAATAATCTGGGCGAAATTCTTCGTTTCTGCAAAGTCACCGGAAAAGGTCCATCATGAGTACTCTCTCCATCGCCGTCATCGTTCCCTGTTACAACGAGGAAGCCGCCATCGGCAAGGTGGTGCGGGATTTCCGCGCAGCCCTGCCGGGTGCCACAATTTATGTCTATGACAACAACTCCCGTGACTGCACGGTTGAGGTGGCGCGCGGGGCCGGAGCCATCGTGCGCACGGAAACCCTGCAGGGCAAGGGCAACGTCATGCGCCGCATGTTCGCCGATGTGGAGGCGGACGTGTACGTGCTGGTGGACGGGGACGACACCTATGACGCCGCCAGCGCGCCCGCCCTGGTCAAAAAACTGCTGGATGAGCGGCTGGATATGGTGAATGGCGCGCGGGTCACCGACATCCAGGCGGCGTACCGGCCCGGGCACCGGCTGGGCAACGTGGTGCTGACGGGCATGGTGGGCCTGATCTTTGGCAGCCGCTTCAGCGACATGCTGTCCGGCTATCGCGTGTTTTCACGCCGGTTTGTGAAGACATTCCCGGCGCTGGCCCGGGGGTTCGAGACGGAGACCGAGCTGACCGTCCACGCGCTGGAGCTGCGCATGCCCACGGCCGAGGTGAAAACCCCCTACAAGGACCGTCCGCCTGGCTCGGTCAGCAAGCTGAACACCTTCCGGGACGGATTTCGCATCCTGCTGACCATTGTCACGCTGGTGAAGGAGGAACGGCCCCTGCAGTTCTTCACCGCCATTTTCGCGGCCCTGGCCCTGCTGTCACTGGGCTTTGGTATCCCGGTGGTGATGGAGTTCCTGGACACAGGCATGGTGCCCCGGTTCCCCACAGCCATCCTGGCCAGCGCCCTGATGCTTCTGGCCTTCCTGGCCCTGACCTGCGGCCTGGTCCTGGAGACGGTGACCCGGGGGCGGCGGGAGATGAAGCGGCTGCGGTATCTGGAGATACCAGCCCCGGACAGTCAGGATCAACGGATAATGGCCATCTGACTTCAGCTTTCTCCGCTTCCGGTGCTCACGTACTACGTGTACGCTCCGCTCCGGTTCTCGAAAGCCTTGTCATCTGGCTCATTCTGCGTTGACCTGGACATGTCCGGCAGGTGCTATGAAAAGACATCAATCTATTTTTATCCATACCGCCCGCCAGTTTCTGATGTTCGCCGCCGTGGGGACCATCGGTTTTCTGGTGGATGCGGGGACGCTGTGGCTGGTGATGCAGGCCGGAGCCGGGCTGTACAGCGGGCGTGTGCTCTCGTTCCTGGTGGCGGCCACGGCGACCTGGGCCCTGAACCGGCATTTCACTTTCCGTGGCCCACATCATGGCAGCCGGGCGCGCCAGTGGCTGGCGTTCCTGTCCGTCAACGCGCCGGGAGGTCTGGTAAATTACGGTGTCTATTCAGGGCTGGTGATGTTTGTCCCGCTGTGCGCTGCGTATCCTGTCCTGGCCGTGGGGGCCGGATCCATCGCTGGCCTTGTGTTCAATTTTACCGCCAGCCGATGGCTCGTATTCCAGCCCCGGCCAGAAGGGCTCAATGAACACTGAGAGGCTCCATCTGGTTGTCCCGGATGGTGGCAAAGGCCTCGTCCCGCGTTCCTGTCAGGACCGTCAGGGCCGTGCCGTCAGCGGCGTGGACAGAGAAGGCCTTTTCCCCGCTGACCACCACAGGCCTGATATAGGCCAGGCTGTTCACGCCCAGGGCGGCGAATTCGCCGGACGGCATGGGCAGGTCTGCATACGCGTACGTTCTCGTCCTGGTTTCCTGTTTCATGGCACCCTCCTCGCCCCATGAACGGGGACTTCATCTTCCATTATACTTTTTTATCCTGACTTTCGACAGAGATACTTTGGCTGGTCTGTCCCTTGTCGGTACTCCGGATTCGGATGGTCCGTACGGACTTTTCGGGAACCGGCCGTTTCAGGTCGATGTGCAGCAGGCCACAGTCCAGGCTTGCGCCCGTGACCTCAAGGCCTTCTGCCAGGACAAAGGTACGCTGGAACTGGCGGGCGGCAATACCGTGGTGAAGGAAAACGCGGCCCTTGTCCTCCTCTTCCTGTTTGCCCCGGATGACCAGCTCCTGGCCTTCCTGGTGGACGGCCAGGTCTTCGGACCGGAATCCGGCCACCGCCAGGGTGATCCGCAGGCCATGCTCCCCCGTCTGTTCGATGTTATAGGGGGGATAACCCTCGGCAGACGAGCGGGACACGCGGTCCAGCATCTGCTCGATGCGGTCAAATCCGAGAACAAGAGGGCTGTTGAAAAGCGAAAGACGTGAAGCCATGGACATGTCTCCTCTCCTGAGCGAGCCATTTTTTGCGCGGGCCCGGACCATCCGGCACCCTGAAGTGCGGCCCGGTTCCGTTATGGGCAACCGGGCCTTTATTACAGATGGGAGCCGGTCCGGCGGGTTTCAAGACCGGAATGAAGCCGCATTAGGATTTCTGAAACTATTTTCCTGTTACATACTGGGGGCAGGGTATTGACAGGTGAGGGTGGAGATCATGGCGAACCCGGTAAACAAAATGGCTCCTCTGGCCCTGGCGCTCCTTGCGGCCTGCAGCGCTGGCAGGAACCTGCAGCCGGACGGAACCGTCGGCCCGGAAAACGAACACTGTCCCACACCCAATAACGGCATCCGGGGGAATCTGGGGACAGGGTTCCTGATTGACTCGGTCCAGGTCATTGGCAGCGCCATCTACAACGGGGGTGCAAACCTGCAGACCTGCCCGGTTATTGTCGAGAACTTCGACCCGAAAACGTTTATCGTGGTGGTGGATACCCGGGGCCATGCAGGCCTGTTCACCCGGGCTAAGCCCTTGAAAATGCACCTGGCCCTGCTGGACAACAAGTTCAGCATGGAAAACGACCAGGGAAAAACAACACTTACCCAGGAGCAGGTGGATTTCATCAGGACCCTGCAGCAATTCTTCCTGCGCAAATATGCTGACAGGCTGCCCGAGCATCTGAAGATCCTTTATCCCGGCCTGCATGTGGTGAAAGAAGTCATGGCCGACCGGGATCCCGGAAAATCCGATATCTTTGCCTCGAACAAAGGCGTGACGCTGCAGGAAACAGCCTGGAAGACATGGACCGTGCCTCTGGGCGACGGAAAGAAAAGTATCCCGGGAGTCCGGGGCGCCGTCCAGGTGATCCATCCGCTGGATCCGCGGACCGGTATGGGACGGAAGACGGAATATCACCTGCTGGTGTCGCCGAAGGACCCGAAGGATGTGGGCCTGGTTCCTCCTGTCCAGGTCCTGACCAATGAGGATCTGGGGCCGGCCGGCCAGAAATTTGTAAAGGAAAAATGGGGTATGGACCCCCACGCCCTGCCGCCGTTCACGTTGGCTCCGGCCACGCTCGATCCGGCCGAGGTCAGGGCCGTAAAGGAGATGATGCGCTATCTCCCCCCGGGATTACCTGCAGATCAGATGAAAACGCTGCGCGAGGAGCTGGGAGCCACTGTAGCAGGCCAGAGTCAGGCCGGAACCCTTGACGCTTTCATGAAAGGTTTCCGTGAAAAAATGCAGGAGAGTGGGGTGTCTCCGGCTCCGGAAGGTGACGGACAGACCCGCCAGCGTCTTTCCGGCAAGAACAGGGGACCCCAAGCCCCTGATCCCGGTCGTGAGGCCAGAAAAAGGGCCAAAGAGGACAATGCAAAGAGAACTAAAAAGGCTGAAGCCAAGGGCTTGGGCACTATCAGCCTGTAGGAAAAAACAGCCTGCCAGGCGGCCATTATCCGTTTGATTGTCAATACGCCCTATTTCTTCTTCCGGAATGAATCCAGGGTAATCACCTCGCCCGTTTTGCGGGGGCCGGATTTTCCGCCCCCGTCCGGCGGGGGCTGGTCCCCGTCTGTTTCACCGTCATCCTCCCCGTCATCGCCCGCGGCCATCTGGAACTGCAGGGCAAAGCTGACTGACGGGTCGGCGAATGTGACGATGGCGCTGAAGGGGATCGTCAGGCGCTCCTGCATTCCGCTGAAACTGAGGGTGACGCTGAAGGCATCGCTATCCGCCTGCAGCCCGATGAACTGGTGTTGCAGGACTATGGTCATCTCATCCGGATACCGGGCCCGCAGGTAATCGGGCATGATCACGCCCGGAAAGCCGGTGCGGAACGAGATATAGAAATGATGGTTGCCCGGAAGGCCGTTCTGTCCCGCCTCCTGCAGGGCGTCGCGCACCATGCCGCGCAGGGCCTTTTCGACCATCAGGTCGTAACGCAGGACTTCATCTGACATTAAAAACCAGACCTCCGGAACCGGAAGGGGAAGAAGGTGGGGGGCTTCTGTTGCCCGGCGCCCCCCGTGCCGCGTGTAACAGCTGCGATCAGGCAGCTTGAGCTACACGGCGCTCAACGTTGTCGTTGGCATTTGTAGTATAGCCCGATAACGGCGGTACCATGCCGGGCAAAAGCCATGTCTTTACCGCGCACGTCGATCCTGTTTCGCCCCCGCCGCCCTGTCCGCCGGGGTGCCAGCGGGCAGGGGGGTGGAGGCGCCGGGTACCGCCCCCGGGTCCGTAACGCTTATTCCACAAGGCGTTTATCGCCATAGCCGGGAAAACCCAGCATCTTCAGTATAGGCTTTTTCCCGTTTTTTTCAAGGAGAAAGGTTTGCACAGCCCTGCCATGATCATGCCAAAGTCGGGGTTCAGCCTGTTTTCAGTGGCAGGAGGGGTATCCCGTGCGCAACGTTTTCCATCAGGTTCTGGTTGTGGCCGCAATGATTCTGGCCTTCATTCCGCAGGCCCGGGCCGCAGACGCTGTGACTTCCGCCGCTCCGCCAGCTGCTGAACTGCCCGCCCCGGACCGGCAGGCCGATTCTGTCGTCCGGTCCTTCAGCCGCATCAATGAACAGGTCCAGGAAAGCCTGGCCGCCCCGCTGACCGGAGATGCGGACCAGGATTTTGCCACCGGCATGATCGCCAACCAGCAGGCCGCCATCGATATGGCCGGCGTTGTCCTGAAACACGGCGACGACCCGGAAATCCGGTCTCTGGCCCAGGATATCGTCCGCGACCAGGGGCGGGAGATGAAGATCCTGAAGGCGTGGCTGGAGCGCAACACGGGTCAGTAGACCCCCTCCATAACCCTGACTGCAGCGGACGCCTGCTGCGTCACGGCGGTCCTCGGATCCTCACGTACTTGCGTGTACGCCCCGGTCCTGTGGTCCTCGTTCCTGACATTCGTCTGGCCGCAGCGGGTTCTGAAGCGGGTCCAGGCCGGTACAGCCACAAAACCTCTCGTCATCTGGGTCATTCTGCGTTAATTGATAACAGACCTTGACCTGTCTGCATCGGACATGAAGGGACAGCAATGAATTCCCAGTCTGCCGCAATGACCCCTGTTGCCCGCAGGCCGGGCCGGATCAACGGGATCGGCCTGTGGACCCTGTACCTGAAAGAAGTGCGCCGCTTTGGCAAGGTCTGGTCACAGACGCTGCTGGCCCCGCTGGTAACAGCCCTGCTGTTCCAGCTGGTGTTTTCCATAGCCCTGGGCGGGTCGGAACGGCACGTGGGCGATATTCCCTGGATGCTGTTCCTGGCGCCTGGTCTGGTCATGATGTCCGTCATGCAGAATGCCTTTGCCAACAGCGCCTCTTCCCTGGTTATTTCCAAGGTGCAGGGGAATATCGTGGATGTCCTGATGCCGCCGCTGTCCCCGCTGGAACTGGCCGCAGGATACGCCCTGGGTGGTGTGACGCGGGGCCTTGCTGTAGGGGCAGTAACAGCTGTGTGTCTGTGGCTGTTCTGGCCTGTGGCGCCGCACAGTATCGGGTTCCTGGTTTTCCATGCGGTCATGGCGTCCCTGATGCTGGCCGTCCTGGGGATCATGACCGGCCAGTGGTCCGAAAAGTTTGATCACATGTTTGCCATCACCAATTTCATCATCACACCCCTGTCGTTCCTGTCGGGAACTTTCTACAGCGCATCCCACATGCCGGAAGGGTGGCGGTTCCTGGTGCACCTGAACCCGTTCTATTACCTGATGGACGGCTTCCGCTATGGCTGGACCGGCCATACGGACGGCGGTCTGTGGACAGGAATTGTCGTGGTGTCCGGTGTCACGGCTGTCCTGTGTATCCTGTGCTGCATCCTGTTTGCGCGGGGGTACCGCCTGAAAGCATGACCGAAACCCCGGCTGACATCACCCTGTCGCGTGACGATACCGGCCGGACCATCCTGGCCCGTGGATCGTGGAACCTGGACCGGATTTCCGCGCTGGCGCAGCAGACTGACGGAATTTCCGCAGGGGAGGGGGGGAAGACAGTCCTGGGC
>JALYJY010000088.1 GCA_030775045.1 Pseudomonadota bacterium
CGTTGGGCGCGCTCGCCGCGATACACGCGCTGCATCTGATAGCGGCGGAACGGGAATGCGAGGTCGTGCTCGTGTTCGGCGACGTAACGCGCGAGCGGCACGGTCAGGTCGAAGCGCAACGCCAGTTCGGGCATGCCCTCGCCCGCGCTCTTGTCGTGTGACTTCTCGAGCGCCCCGGTCGACTGGACGAAATACACCTGCCGTTCGGTCTCGCCGCCGGACTTGGTCAGCAGCACCTCGGACAGCTCCATCACCGGCGTTTCCACCGGCAGGAAGCCGAAACGCTCGAAATTGCGCCGGATGGTGTCGAGCAGGCGCTGGAAGGCGATCTGATCCCGAGGGAGCAGTTCCATGACGCCAGGCGGGGTGCGCGGCTTGATCAACGCGGCAGTCCTTTGTTCTGGAGGGTTCCCGGGCGGAGTGCATCCGTCGGGAATCCCGGTGGAACGGGCATTCTAGCGGCCGCTCCCGGCCCGGCCCATACAAAGGGTTGCCCGGACCACGATCGGCCCGTAAAATGCCGGGCTCCCGCGGGGTGTAGCTCAGCCTGGTAGAGCGCTACGTTCGGGACGTAGAAGTCGCAGGTTCGAATCCTGTCACTCCGACCAGCCTTCGCCCTTAGGGC
The DNA here is from genome assembly GCA_030775045.1 of Pseudomonadota bacterium. Classification (NCBI taxonomy): domain Bacteria; kingdom Pseudomonadati; phylum Pseudomonadota; species Pseudomonadota bacterium. The sequence goes on from JALYJY010000088.1 coordinate 626, forward strand.
TTCGGCTCGGCAAGCCGAAGGCGCAGAATGATTGACACCTTTATTTATTGTATATACAATAAATCATGAAGATAACCTTCGACGCCGGCAAGCAGGACAGGACCCTGCAGGAGCATGGTCTGGATTTTGCCGATGCCGGTGAGATCTTCTCCGGAAAGTTCTTCACTGCTGAAGATGTCAGGCAGAATTACGGAGAGATCAGGTTTGTCAGTGTCGGTCGCCTGGGGGGACGGACGGTCGTCGTAGTCTGGACTCCCCGCGGTGATGCCCACCATATCATATCGATGAGGAAGGCCAATGAAAGGGAACAGGAAAGATACGCGCGGCACCTGGACTGATCCGGATGACGCGCCGGAATTGACGGACGAATGGTTTGAAAAAGCCACACTGATGCAGGGAAACAGGGTTGTCCGGCGCGGGCGTCCGAAACTGCCGGTGACGAAAACTCTGGTTTCGCTGAGGCTCGATGCCGACGTGCTGGAGGGTTTCCGGGCCACCGGCGCCAGATGGCAGTCACGGATCAACCAGGTTCTGCGCAGGCATCTTCTTCATGACCGCAAGGAATAATGCTTCACCATATCGATCATAAAGCTCTTTGATCAGCCCGGCCTGCTAATTAAACCCGGAGCGGTATTTTTGATTTGTAAAAACTGCGGTACTCCGGGCGATGCTGCTCCCTCCCTTGACACCTGTTCCGGGACGGGAGACCCTGCCGTTCCATGACCATCGCGCTTCCCGATGATGACAACGAGGATCTGACGTCCCGCCAGGACGAGATCCGGCACGCTGTCCAGCGAGGCAATTCCCGCACGGCCCTGGCCATTGTTACTGGTCATCATCCCGCAGACATTGCCGAACTTCTGGACCTGCTGCCTGGGCCGGACCGCCAGCAGCTGGTGGAATGGTTGCGGCCCCGCTTTGATCCGGAGATCCTGGCGTACCTGGCCCCCGAGGTGCGGGACGAGGTGGTCAGCCAGCTGAACCCGCAGGAGCTGGCCGAGGCGCTGGGAGAGCTGGAATCAGACGATGCCGTCGGTGTCCTGGAGGAAATCGCGCCCGGGGAACGGGCGGAAATCCTGGCCCAGATGCCCGAGGATACCCGCCAGGCGGTCGAGGAAGGCCTGGTCTGGCCGGAATACAGCGCTGGCCGTCTGATGCAGCGCGATTTTGTGGGTCTGCCTTCGTCCTGGACGGTCGGGCAGACCCTGAAATGGCTGCAGGACAGGGGAGAAGACCTTCCGGAAGGGCTCCATGAAATCTTCACTACCGACAGCCATGGCCGGCTGGAAGGCGCTGTGCCCCTGGCGCACCTGCTGCGGTCTGCGCCCGCACGTCCTCTGGAAGGGATAATGATCCGCGATGTCAGCACATTTTCTCCCGCCACGGGGCAGGAGGAGGTGGCTTTCATGTTCCGCAAGTATGGCCTTGTGTCAGCGCCTGTGGTGGACAGCAACGGCCACATCCTGGGAGTCATCACGGTTGACGACGCGCTGGAAGTGATAGAAGAGGAAGCGCAGGACGACATCCTGCGACTGGCCGGTGTGGGGCAGAGCGACATCCACCTGTCCCTGCGCCAGACGGTGACCAGCCGTCTGCGCTGGCTGGCGGTGACCCTGCTCAACACGGTCACCGCGTCGCTGGTCATCGCGCAGTTCGCGGATACCATCGAAAAGATCGTCGTGCTGGCTGTCCTGATGCCCATCGTGGCCGCCATGGGGGGCAATGCGGGCATGCAGGCGGTGACTGTGATGGTCCGCGGTCTGGCCATGCGGGACGTGCAGAAGGCCAACGCCCTGCGCCTGGTGGGCAAGGAAGCGGTGATCGGCATGATCAACGGCGTGGCCTTCGCGGTGATCCTGGGAGGTCTTGCGGCGGTGTGGTTCCATGATATCCGCGTGGCCGGAGTCCTGGCGCTGGCCATGACCTGCAATATGATCTGGGCCGGTCTTGCGGGGACCATCATCCCCCTGACCCTGGACCGCATGGGCATAGACCCTGCCGTGGCCGCCGGCCCATTTCTGACCACCACCACAGACGTGCTGGGATTCCTGCTGTTTCTGGGCCTGGCGACCTTGTTGCTGCTTTAGGAGGGAACGCTCCCCCACGGACCCGCCACCGGGGGTGAAAACGTGCCATCCATGTCCCTCAGGGCCCTGACCCTGTTCTGGATCCGGGGATGAGTGGAGAACAGGCTGTCCATGCGCTGGCCGTGCAGGGGATTGACGATGAACATGTGGGCCGTGGCAGGATTGGCCTCGGCGCGGCGGTTGAGGATGCGCATGCTGCCCCGTTCCAGCTTTTCCAGGGCGTCAGCCAGGGCCAGCGGATCGCCACAGATTTCAGCGCCCTTACGGTCCGCGCTGTATTCCCGGGTGCGGGAGATGGCCATCTGCACCAGCATGGCGGCCACAGGGGCCAGCAACATGGCCACCAGCGCCAGAAGGGGATTGCCGCCCCGGCCATTCCCGTCGCTTCTGCCCAAGGGCATGAAGATGGCCAGGTTGGCCAGCATGGAAATGGCGCCGGCCACCGTGGCGGTGACGGTCATGGTCAGGGTGTCGCGGTTTTTCACGTGGGCCAGTTCATGGGCAATGACAGCTGCTGTTTCCCGCGGGGTGAGAATGTCCAGAAGGCCTGTATGGACAGCTACGGCGGCGTGGCGGGGGCTGCGCCCGGTGGCAAAGGCGTTGGGCTGCGGATTGTCAATGATGAACACCCGCGGCGTGGGCAGGCCGGCCTTCCGCGCCAGATCTTCTGTCATCCGGTATACAGGGCCGTCATGGATCTGGCGGGCGCCGTACATGCCCAGCACGATTTTGTCCGAGAACCAGAACGAGACAATATTCATCACCCCGGCCAGGGCCAGCGCCATGATCATTCCCCCCTTGCCCCCCAGGGCAAAGCCGAGCCATCCGAACAGGGCTGTCAGCCCGGCCAGAAGAACAGCGGTTTTCAGAAGGTTCACAGGTGCCTCCGACAATTGCTGATCCTGTATATGGGGTTTTCCATGCGGGGATCAAACCCCCTGGTGGAACGCGGCCAGCCTGTTGCCATCCTTTTAGTTGCATGAAATCCTTGTCCTGAAAGAACCACGGCCTGCTGGAGATTGGCGTGAAGGACTGGATCAGGGCATGGAGTGGCCGGATAGCAGCTGGAACCGGCCTCTGGCTGGTTTTCCAGACCTGCGGCATGAAGGATGAGGCTGAAATCAGCCTGCAGAAGGCCGAACGCCGCCTCACCCATGCAACAGGGGCCCATAAGGAAGTATTTTCCGGGCAGACCCTGCATGGATGGCATTTTGAGGAATACCACTGGGACAATGCGGCCATGGCGGCAGACATTGCCCTGCTGTCGGGCAGGGTTACAGCCTCTGGACACGAGGCTGCCGCTCTGGGGCAGGAGAATGCAGACCTGCAGCGGCTGGCGGATTATTTCCTGATCCGGTCCCTTGCCCAGGATCTGGCCGGAGCCAGTGAGGAACAGGCAAGGGCAGTGGAAAAATCCCTGGAAAAGACGCTGGCCGGCATGGCCAGCCGGGATACGGGGCGGGATGACCACCCGCGCTTTGTTTTCCTGACCGTTCAGGGGATGGGTCTGTCCAGGGCGCAGTTCGACACCCTGTGGGATGGCAATCCGGACTCTCAGACCCTTGCGCAGGCCCGTCAGGGCATAGTGGTTCGACTGAAAGCGTGGGGTATGTCCGGCGCTGACGGGACTGTGGACGCCCTGACACAGGCCTTTGCCGACTCTACCAGGGCCGGAGGAGAAAATGCCCGGAATTTCTTTGTCCATCCGGCCGGACATGACGGCCTGCATGTCGTTTATATCTCTGCCTCGCCGGAAATGCTGGGTGCCCGGGACGTCTTTGTATACCGCACACTGTCTGCCTATGGTGAGGTCCTGGCTGACCAGATGTGGCCGGGACAGGAGCTTCTGTCACACAATCCAGACCTGACGGGTGAATGCCTTGTGGCCGACATGAGGGAGCGGCTCCAGACCGCAGGTTTTCCCTGGACTACATGGATTGGCATGAAGAATGCCCGCTGCGTCTTTCCGGACGCCCAGACTGGCCTGTCTGGAAAATACGCCCGGAGTTTCTGTGGGTTGGGAGCAGCACCATGAGGATACTGAAAGCCCTGGGACGTCTGCCTGCATCCTGGCGCGTGTTTGGCGTATCGGCCCTTGTGGCAGGACTGAACTTCTTCTCTGCGGCCCATGATTCCGCCCGCGCCCGGGAGATGGAGGACCAGGCCGCCGTGCTGGAATCCGCCGTACGGGAAAGCCCGTTGGGACGCGCGGCAGAGCGTCACGCCCGTCTGGAGGACCAGAAAAAGGATCTGGCCCCCCAGGAAAGGGACCTGGAAGAACGGCTTGAATTCCTTCAGGAACAGTACCGCCGCCTGAACCGCATGAAACTGTTTTTCCTGTTCCAGGAAGTTTCTGGAACCGCAACACAGTTCCGGGACGGGCAGGATGCCGAAACCGGATACAGGGCGGTGCAGCAGACCCTGCAGGGACAGGCCCGGGCAGAGCTGGGCCATGCCAAATTCATCCTCTGGCTGTCCCCGGGCCGTGCGGGGCTGACCCCGCAACAGCAGAAAGCCATCCGGGCGGCGCTGGCGGAAAAACGGCCGGAAGCCATCGCCCGTCTGAAAAAACAGACTGAAAGGCGGATCCAGAGGATTCTGGAGCAGGAACTATCCTCCCGGCTTCCGGCTGTCGTGGGCCAGGTCTCCAGGCACCGGGCGGCCGCGAAAATTGCCGATGACCTATTTTGGTATATCCTGTCTGAAAAGGCTGCCGGTATTTATCTCTCACCGAATTATATGGGCTTTCCTGTTTCCGGACCTGGCAATGACAGCTGGGGCGTCATTGTTTCCAGGGAATGTCAGGACCTCTGGAGCTGTGGCAACGGATCGCAGCACACTCTTATCCACGAGACGGGTCACAGTGTTGACGGTCGCTATATAGGGAAAATGAAGGAGTGGACCCTTACCAGGACGGAAAATGTGGCGGACATGACCGTCCTGCTGCTTCGGCAGGATCTGAAAGACGCGGGATTCCCGGATTCTGTCCACAATGCCCTGATTCCCAGTCTCCTGAGAAAGGGCTATCTGGTCCAGGCGATCGCAGCCGACGACAGGGAAAGTTTTGTTACCTACAGCATCTGGATGACCCTGCCGTGGCTTCTGGACCGGAATGGACGGGTGGATGAAAGCCGTTTTTCCGCCATCCCCTTTGACAGGCTGGAGTCCTCCATTGCCGATGTGAAGGCATGGATGCACCTCCTGGTGCATGGCAGTCCCCGGAAGGTCAGGGACTGGCTGACAGCAGACGGGGATGTCAGGGCAGGCTACGACAGGGTTCTGGAGGCCATAAAACCCTGGAAAGCCGACCCCGGAAGCGATCCCGAAAAACACGCGCAGTACATGCGGATCAAAACAGCGGCCATGGCCAGAGTGCTGTACAATAATTCCGATGGGCTGGACCTGGACTGGAGCATTCTGGAAAAGATCCTTCAGGATGCGTGCCAGCTGGAAGACAGTGCGGAATATCCGCAAGATACGTGCCAGGGCATTCCTGCACCCCAGGCTCTGCCCTGAAAAGGATCCGTCCCGGAAAAACCCGGATCTTGTCTGCCGGGACATAATCCGGTTGTATGGAGCCATGCGTGTCATTGTTCTTCTGGTCCTGATGCTGATCCACAGTACCCCTGCCCTTGCCGATGGCCTGAAATCCGCAGGCACTGCCAGTGTGGCGGAAGTCATTGATGGCGACACGGTGCGCCTGTCCGACGGGCGGGAGGTGCGCCTGACAGGCATCCAGGCGCCCAAGCTTCCGCTGGGGCGGAAGGATTTTCCGGTCTGGCCCCTGGCGCCCGAGGCGAAGCAGGCGCTGGAATCCCTGGTGCTGGACCGGACAGTGGAGTTGCGGACGGGAGAGGCCACCATGGACCGGTGGGGCCGTGCTCTGGTGCACCTGTACCGGGACGATGGCCTGTGGATCCAGGGCGAGATGCTGCGCCAGGGATGGGCGCGGGTCTACAGCTTTCCCGATAACCGGGTGCTGGTGGATGACATGCTGGTGCTGGAAAAACAGGCCCGGGGCAGGGGGCTCGGGATCTGGGCGCTGGACCACTATGCGGTGCGTCCTGCGGACGAAGTTACAGGGAAGGATTTTCACGCTTTTCTGGTGGCCGAGGGCCGGGTCGTGAAAGCAGCAGCGGTCAAGGGCCAGGTATTTCTGAACTTCGGCCACGACTGGCGCACGGATTTCACGGTGGTGATTCCCCGGCCGGCCCTGAAGCTGTTCCGCCGGGCCGGTGTTGATCCCCTGGCGTTCGAGGGCCGGGACATCCAGGTACGGGGCTGGGTGGAGATGTACAATGGCCCCATGATCGAGGCGACCCATCCGGAAGCCATTGTTCCGCTGGACAGGAAGGGCGTGCTGGCCGGAAAGCATAAACCTTTGACAAAGCGCAAGGGACATGGCAAGGGGAGGTCCCATACCGACCAACTGCAGGATGGAGAAGGCTCATGACAAGGCCTGAATGGGGCACCAAGCGCATCTGCCCGGATTGCGCAACCCGATATTATGACCTGAACAAAAAGCCTCCCCGTTGTCCCAAATGCGGAACGGCCTTTGATCCCGAGGCCCTGCTGCGTTCCCGCCGCGGACGCTCTTCCCTGCTGGATGAAAAGCCTGTGGCTGCGGAACCAGTGGAAGAGGCAGAAGCCCTGGTTGAGACTGCAGAAGAGGTTCCTGCTGCCGGAGGTGACGATGAAGTCCTGATCGAGGACACGTCCGAACTGGGCGAGGAAGAAGTCGAGGAGGTTGTGGAGCACGGCGAGGACGAGGAAAGCTGATTTTTCCTCTTGCACCATGGAAACTTTGTGCCCATAGTGCGGGCGCTTTCGCGAAGGCGGAAAACGGGGCCATAGCTCAGCTGGGAGAGCGCTACAATGGCATTGTAGAGGTCAGGGG
>JALYJY010000089.1 GCA_030775045.1 Pseudomonadota bacterium
GTCATAGCTTCCCATCCGACACGGCCATGCTATGATTTAAGGCCCATCAAGAGGCTGAAAAGACTGGAAAAAGGCCGGGTATGCTCAGAATAAAATGAGCTGTTCGGCCTTTGTTTTTTCGTTTTTTCGGCGATTTCCGACAAGGATCTGCATCCTTTCATACTGTTTGTCTGTGACCTGCATGGCCCGGATGCTGCCCTTTTCGGGGATGGCGGCCTGCAGGCGGCGCAGGTGCTTGTCCACCCGGTCCTGTCCGTTGCAGATCCGGGCATAGACGGAGAACTGTATCATCATATAGCCGTCCCTGAGGAGAAAATTGCGGAACCGTGTTGCCGTTCGCCGCTCTGGTCCGGCGGTAACCGGAAGGTCAAAAAAAACGAAAAGCCACATAAATCTGTCCTTTGCGGCGCTCATGCAGGGGCGGTGACTTTCCCGGCGGAAACGGGAAATTCCGGCACGGGCAGCAGGGCAGCGCTTTTGCCTTCAATGGCCGTAACCAAGCCGGCGGCCATCAGGTCGCAGGCGTTGGCCAAGGTATGAACCTGGCCCCCGATCCTGCAATTCATGGTGCCTGCACCTGCGAGTTTCTGGCGGACCTGGAGCGGCAGACTGCTTTCGCCGAAGCTGATTTCATTCCCCTGCCAGAGGCTGAACACCAGGTGGTCGACAAGTGGCCGGAATACTTCCATTACGTCGTCTGTCAGGTTGAAGGCATTCAGTTCATTGTCATGATGGAGGCCAAAAGCCGGGATGAGGCCATAGGCCACCTGGGAGCGCGCCACAAAGGCCCGCACCACGGCGTAGACATAGTTCAGGGCGGCGTTGATGCTGTCGTCACCGTGGCGGCGGAAATCCGCGCCGAACAGACGGGGCCAGTATTCCCGCGCAGCCTGTGCCTCGCCGTTGTCCGGGTCTCCGGAGCCGATCCGGGAAGCTAGGGCTTTCAGCCTGGAAGATTCCGTGTCGCCAACAGCCATATCAAGGCAGGCTGCCTGGTTCAGGATCTTGCACTGCACGATTCTCTGCCACAGCCGTTTTTTCAGCGGCTCTGTCCATGACTGCTGGATATGGGCAATGCGGCTCTGGCGCGAGTGGGGCAGGAACGGCAGCAGGACGCCGTTGGGCGTGTGCGTCCTGTCGCAGGTCAGAATGGCCACGCCCCTGTCCTGGCATTCGGCCAGCAGGCTGGAAGTCAGCGATATCTGCGGAGATTCCAGGACAAGGGCGGTAATATCCTCGACGGGGAGCGTAAACTGCCCCTCGTCATTCTGCAGCCTCAACTGCCCGTTCGACAGGCTCAGTCGGGCCGGGTTCTGGATCATCACGGTGCGCCAGGCCAAGTCTTTGTTCCTTCCGGATCCTGTGTTTCCTTCCAAAGAAGTCCACAGAGTATTTCTCAAAGACTAAGAGGGTCTTAACGCCGATGCCTTCCCTGACGCCGTCCTTGCCAAAACCAGGGTCGCTGTCATGCGACCGCAGATTGATACTGCCCGTTCCTCTGTGTGTACCGTTGTAATATCCCAGGATTTCTTCTTTTTTGCTTTTGAGGCAGACAAGATCATTTTTGTAGAGAGAGAAAAGAAAATCCCTGTCGTCTATCTCAAGCCAGTCCTTTTCATCCTTGAAGGCCACGATTGCCCTGTCAGGAAGCCTTTTACCTGAAAAATGGTGGACATAGATCGGCACGAGATGAAATTTCCCGTCCTTCCGGAACACATCGACGCGGACCATGTCGCCGTTGCTGGCCAGTCCGCCGTTGATCCTGATGCCGGATTTCTCGTTTGTGACGACGCGCACGGAATGGATGTACGGCCCCTGCTTCCCGGGGTCCCTGGACGGCATGTAAACGGGTGATGAGAATGCCTTGTCCGGCTTGCCGCCATGGGCGTCCAGCCGCTCCTTCAGGACGGTGTAGAGTTTGATGTTCCGCTGTCTGTCGACAAGGTTTTCCAGCATGTCAGGCTTTAATCCAGCCAGTTTCACGCGCTGGACGATCTGGCGTTCTCCGTCCGGTAGCGCCCTGATGCTGCGGATCGTTTCCTGATGCGCCGCGCCGGTAATCTTCCGTACCGGCATGCGGGAGACGAAAATGCCTCCGGTCCTCGTACCCTGTTCGTTTTTTGGGCCAAAAATCTTGTCCATCACGTCGTTGCGGAACGTCTCCCATGGTTTTGTGGGCAGGGGCCGTTCGGCCGGATTTTTCCGGCGGGCCTCGTACCTGTTCCAGCCGGCATGCTGTTTCACCATGTCCTGGGTCGAGCAGGCCAGGACGATGGCATCCACTGCGTGGTGACGGTCGTTGCGCCGGTTCTTTTCGGGGAATCCCCATGCGCTCCGTAGTCTGGCTGTCAGGGCGCCGTTACGTGTCTGGACCCGGTTTCCTTCCCCCAGGGCCAGCGACTGTTCCAGGTGGTTTTTCAGGGCCTGGGCCATATAGCGCGTGTCATTCAGGGCACGGGATTTCCACCTGTCGGCCTTTTCGTTGTCAAAGTTCTCCACCATCAGGTTTTCGGCCTTTTTCGGGGGCAGTTTGCGGGCGAAGGCTTCCAGCGCGTCTAGGTTCCTGTCTGTCCGCCGGAAAAATTCCACAGGTGTGTCGTTGCCCTTGTTCTGGTTTTCCGATGCAAGGCACAGAATCCTGTTCGCCAGGGAATCGTTCCAGGACCGGCTGTAGGGAATAATGTGGTCGATCTGTGTCGCCACCGGATCTCCCAGGGTTTCAGGTGTCATGTAAACGCCGGAATAGGGGCAGAAGCCATCCTGTTCCTTCCACAGGCGGTATTTCAGGATGTCTTCACCGGACACATTGTCGGGCACAATACCAAGGATTTCAGCCACATGCTTCCTGGCTTCCTCCCGATACGCCTGGTTTTTCTTCTGCTCCCGCTCGATATCCCTGCGGTCCCTGAAAGACCGGGCAACATCCCGTCCCAGTTCGACAATGATTGTTTCCGGCATGCCGTGTTCGCGGATGCAGGCGTTGATGATTTTCCGGGCCCGGGCCATCGCCCGGTTGACGACGGGGTTGCGGATATCGTCGAAAGGCGGAACCCTGTCCAGCCCCTTGCCCTCCTTGCGGCTGTGGTCGTATCCGGCCTCCCTGCAGGCCCTGTCGTATGTCATGCCCTCCTGCATATAGGGCAGGATATCGCGCATGACCGCAAGGGACAGGTCGACGGTTTTGCTGAAGCCGGCAATATCCGAAAGCCTGTCGATCTGGCCTTCATCAAGGCCCAGACCGGCCAGCTGTTCCGTGATCCGCTGGATGTCCCTTTCAAAAGACAGGATCCATGCGATCTGGTCCAGCCTGTCCCGCTGTGGCCCCATCCATGTCTGCCAGTCTGCCTCGCTTCCGGTATCGAGGGCAGCCTTCAGGGCGTGATACCCGGGCATTTTCAGAAAACCGGATTTCTCGGCGGCGTCGCGGATTTTTTCCCAGCTGTTGTCTTCGTCTTTTATTTTCCGGTAGCTGATGTTGAATCGTTCCTCATCGGCCAGATCCAGTTCCCTGCGGGCCAGTTTCCAAGTCACACCTGTTTTGTTTTTATGGGCCAGGGCTGCCAGACGGTTCTTTTCATCCTGTGTCAGGGGGCGTTCTTCATCTTTCAGGCTTTTTATGCGCAGGTTGTTCAGTCTTGACCACAGGACAAACAGCTCCGCCGTGCAGGAAAACTTTGGTGCCCGTTTTTCCCCGGTCAGGATACAGGTTCCGACCAGATGTTCCGAGGACTGCAGAGGCTTCTGGCAGAAAGCGATGCCGTCTCCTGCCACTGTATAGCGCTTTTTCAGGTCACCGTCACCGGCATAGGCCAACAGGAGCTTTTGCGTGGCTTTTATGTTGCCGGATCTCCGCTGGGCCTCAAAGATTTTTGCCACTTCCTGACGCAGAAGATCGCGGGTGACGAATCGCTCGTACGATCCGTCCCCGTTGCGTTTTTTGGACAGGGTGGCCAAATATGCGCCAATGGTCGGTACCCCGGCCACAGCCATGGCCTCCTGCAGATCCCTTGCGCCTTTCAGGGCTTTTTTGCCTTCTTCATTGTCCTTGCCAGCGTCCTTGCGGTTGGACTGGAACCCGCGCCGCCTGGCGATGTGGAACAGGATGCGGGCAAATTCCGCATCCTCCAGTTTTCGCTCAAGGGCTTCCTTCCGCAGATCCCAGACCGATCTGCCGGGGTGTGTGCGCTCCGGGGACCTGATCTGTCCGGTATCCTTCAAGCCGTGTGTCTCTAGCAGGCGGAGAACCGCTTTTTTCCGCTGCGCCCGTCGGCGGATCACCTTGCGCATGCCGCGCTTTTCGCGGCGGGGTGCCGCTAGGGACGAACCGTCCTTGGGATTTTCGGCGGCCTCGAATATATGGGCGCCACTGAACAGGATGGTCCTGTTCGCCAGATCGACCCCGGCAAACCCGACCGAGGTAATACCCATATCGATTCCCAGATTATAGCCCATGTATACTCTCGCCTGAATTTTCTTGACTTAAGCTATCAGAAATTGCATTGGTGTATCAATCATAGCATGGCCGTGTCGGAACGCGTTGCTGTGATAAGATATCGAAAGATATCGCAAAGCTATGCCCCCGCCGGAGCAATCCGTGCGGGGGCATCTTTATTATTCCACATTCATTTCTGTCACATCAGGTTCTGCAAGCGCATGTGCTGCAGCAGGATGACTGTCTTGGCATCGCGGATTTTGCCTGTCCGGACCATGTCCAGGGCCCTGTTAAACGGGATTTCCAGAACCTCGATGTCTTCCTCGCCCTCAACGCCGCCGCCGGAGTTTTTCCTGGAGTCCGGAGAATATCGGGCAATGAAGAAATGCAGGACCTCGGTCACGGATCCGGGGCTCATGTACAGTTCAAACAGTTTCTGCGGATCCTGGACCAGATATCCTGTTTCTTCCAGGGCTTCGCGCCGGATACAGTCTTCCGGGCTGTCTTCATCCAGCTCCCCGGCACAGGCCTCCACCAGCATGCCGTCCGCAGTGCCGTTGATGTAGGCGGGAAGCCTGAACTGCCGGGTCAGGATGACGGTTTTGCGATCGGGGTCGTACAGCAGGATCACGGCCCCGTTGCCCCGGTCAAAGCACTCCCGGGTCCAGGTCTGCGGCGTTCCGTTTTCCTTCCGGATCTCCAGGGTTATCTGTTCAAGACGGTATTGGCGGTCTGACAGGATTTTCCGGCTGCGCAGGGTGATATGGGGAATGTCCGGCATGTTATCCCGGTATTATGCAGGTAAAATGGCGCGCCCGACAGGATTCGAACCCATAACCTTCTGATCCGTAGTCAGATGCTCTATCCAGTTGAGCTACGGGCGCGCAGGGCCGGATATCTCCGGCGGCGGAGGGGAACCTAGGGCGAGTTGCCCGCCAGGTCAAGTGATTCTGTCGGGGAAGGATCAGTATCCGCTGTCGCGCGGGTAGGTGTGCGGGAACTGGTCCTGCTTTTTCCCCTGGGGGGCTGTGATATCGCCCGGTTTTTTGCCACAGGCGGACACCGCCAGGGAGGTGCCCAAGAGAATCATGACAGCGGCAAGGGTCATTCTGCGGACCATGGGGCCCATCCTGTTTCTGGTTTCAGTGCATCAGAATCGTGTAAAGGTCTTTTGATGGACTTGCAACAACACATACTTGGGACATGGCGGAAAGCGGTTCTGGCTGTGGCTCTTGTTCTGACCCTGACAGGATGCACCGGAGCGGAACCCGGCGCCCCGGCCGGATTCGCTCCCGCCCGGGACAGGCCTGCGGCGTCTGAAATCCTTTTTCAGAACAGATCGGGAGACGTCCTTTCCCTGGCGGCTTTCCGGGGACAGGTGGTGGTCCTGAACCTGTGGGCCACCTGGTGCACCCCCTGTGTCCAGGAAATGCCCGCGCTGGAGCGGCTGCAGGCCCGGGTGGATCCGTCCTGGATTGCGGTTGTGGCCGTCTCCGTGGACCGCGATCCGGAGAAGACCGATGGGTTCTTTCGCAAACATAATCTGAAAAACCTGCAGCTTTCAGGTTTCATGGATCCATCCGGCGCTGTCATGAGGGATCTGCGGATTCGCAGTCTGCCCACAACAGTCCTGGTGGATCCGGAAGGGCGGGAGCTGGGCCGTGTGGAGGGCCCCCTGGACTGGGACAGCCCGGAGACGGTCCGCTGGCTGGAAAGCCTTTACGAATAAATGCTTTATCAAACGGGATTCGATCGCTATAGAGGGTCCCATAAAACAGTCTTTCAGGATTGCCGGGGGAAAAGCCATGGCCAACAAGGGCAAGATCACACAGGTACTGGGCGCCGTCGTCGACGTGCAGTTTGACGGTGGCCTGCCCGCCATTCTCAACGCGCTGACCACCGACAACCACGGCCAGACGCTGGTCATGGAAGTGGCCCAGCATCTGGGTGAAAGCACCGTTCGCGCCATTGCCATGGACACGACCGAGGGTCTGGTGCGTGGCCAGGACGTTCTGGACACCGGCAAGCCCATTACCGTTCCCGTGGGCCAGGGCACGCTGGGCCGTATCGTCAATGTGATCGGCGAGCCTATTGATGAAAAGGGCCCGGTCAAGACTGACAAAACCCGCGCGATCCACCAGGATGCCCCGCCGTTTGTCGAGCAGTCTACCGAGGCGCAGGTGCTGGTCACCGGCATCAAGGTCATCGACCTGCTGGCTCCCTACGCCCGGGGCGGCAAGATCGGCCTGTTCGGCGGCGCCGGAGTAGGCAAGACCGTGCTGATCATGGAGCTGATCAATAACGTGGCCAAGGCGCACGGCGGCTATTCCGTGTTCGCCGGGGTGGGTGAGCGGACCCGTGAAGGGAACGACCTGTACCACGAAATGCTGGACTCGGGCGTTATTAAAAAGGACGGTCCGGGATCCAAGGCGGCACTGGTGTACGGCCAGATGAACGAGCCGCCGGGAGCGCGCGCGCGCGTGGCGCTGACCGGCCTCACCATGGCCGAATACTTTCGCGACGATGAAGGCCAGGACGTGCTGTTCTTCGTGGACAACATCTTCCGCTTTACCCAGGCGGGCGCTGAAGTGTCAGCACTGCTGGGTCGCATTCCCTCCGCCGTCGGTTACCAGCCCACGCTGGCTACCGACATGGGCGCACTGCAGGAACGGATTACTTCTACCAGAAAGGGCTCGATCACATCAGTGCAGGCCATCTACGTGCCTGCGGACGACCTGACCGACCCGGCCCCGGCCACGTCCTTCGCCCACCTGGATGCCACCACCGTTCTGTCCCGCCAGATCGCCGAGCTGGGCATCTATCCCGCCGTGGACCCGCTGGATTCCACCAGCCGCATCCTGGATCCGCGCGTGGTGGGGGATGAGCACTACAAGGTCGCCCGCGACGTGCAGAAAGTGCTGCAGCAGTACAAGTCACTGCAGGACATCATCGCGATCCTGGGCATGGACGAGCTGTCCGAGGACGACAAGCTGACCGTGGCCCGCGCCCGCAAGATCCAGCGCTTCCTGTCCCAGCCGTTCCACGTGGCCGAGGTGTTCACCGG
>JALYJY010000090.1:0-5450 GCA_030775045.1 Pseudomonadota bacterium
GAGGCGTCCACCGCCTGGTGCGTATCAGTCCCTTTGACAGCAATGCCCGCCGGCACACCAGCTTTGCCTCGGTGGCCATCAGCCCGGTCATCGATGATAAAATCGACATCCAGATCGATGAAAAAGATGTGCGCACGGACACCTACCGGTCTTCCGGCGCCGGGGGCCAGCACGTGAACAAGACCGATTCCGCCGTGCGCCTGACCCACATTCCCACGGGGGTCGTGGCGGCGTGCCAGCAGGAGCGCAGCCAGCACAAGAACCGGGCCAAGGCCTGGGACATGCTGCGCGCGCGCCTGTACGAGCTGGAGCTGAAAAAGCGGGAAGAAGCCGCATCGGCCCTGGAAGAGCAGAAAACCGACATCGGCTGGGGCCACCAGATCCGCAGCTATGTCCTTCACCCCTACCAGATGGTCAAGGACCTGCGCACCGGTGTGGAAACCAGCCAGAGCCACGCGGTTCTGGACGGCGACCTGGACATGTTCCTGCAGGCCTCACTCGCCCACCGCATCAAGGGGCACGGGGACGCAGAAGCCTGATGCAGTTTCCCTGGCAATGCTGACATGCTGTTCAATTCTCCGCAATTCCTGTTTCTTTTCCTGCCGGTGTCGCTGGCCCTGTTTCTGGCCCTGAAAAAGTGGAGCCACGGGCGGGCCGTAGTGGCTTTTGTGGGTCTGGTATCCCTTGTTTTTTACAGCTTCTGGGATTTTCGCTATCTGGGCCTGCTTCTGGCCTCCATCGTCTTCAACTTTATTGTCGGCGGACGACTGGTGAAAACGGGCAGCAGGCCACTGCTGTGGCTGGGGGTTGGGGGAAACCTTCTGTGCCTGGCGTGGTTCAAGTACGCAGGCTTTCTGGCAGTCAACATCAACGCCGTCATGCCGTTCAACATCCCGATCCCGCAGGTGATTCTGCCCCTGGGAATTTCGTTTTTCACCTTTGTGCAGATTGCCTATATCGTAGACGCTTGGCGAGGCAGGGCCGGCCATCACAGCTTTGCTGAATATCTGGCTTTTGTGACGTTCTTCCCCCACCTGATTGCCGGGCCCATTCTGAACCACAAAAGCATCATGCCGCAGTTCCACGAGCTTCCGGCAAAGGGATATTCATGGGGAAAAACGGCCATGGGCCTCAGTCTTCTGGCCATGGGCCTTTTCAAAAAGGTTGTGCTGGCGGACGGACTGGCGAAGTACGCCATCCCCGTGTTCACCCGCGCGGACAGCGGCGCGGCCCTTCCCCTGCTGGATTCATGGGCGGGGGCCCTGCACTATACCCTGCAGCTGTATTTTGATTTTTCGGGATACTCGGACATGGCCATCGGTATCGGCCTGATGTTCGGGATCAGGCTGCCGGACAATTTCCGCTCGCCCTATCGGTCGGCCAGCATTATCGAATTCTGGCGGCGCTGGCATATCACCCTGTCCGATTTCCTGAAGAACTATCTGTATATTCCTCTGGGCGGAAACCGCAGGGGCGAGGCCAGACGCCTGGCCAACCTGATGCTGACCATGCTTCTGGGGGGTCTGTGGCACGGGGCCGGATGGACCTTTGTTATCTGGGGCGGCCTGCACGGCCTGTATCTGGCGGTCAACCATCTGTGGCGCCGCGCTT
The DNA here is from genome assembly GCA_030775045.1 of Pseudomonadota bacterium. Lineage (NCBI taxonomy): Bacteria > Pseudomonadati > Pseudomonadota > Pseudomonadota bacterium. The sequence goes on from JALYJY010000090.1 coordinate 1,612, forward strand.
TCCCGCCGGAAAGCGCCGGCATGGCGCGAAAGCTGGCAGGCTGGATCCTGACCATGGGTGCTGTCATCCTAGCCTGGGTATTTTTCCGCAGCGCAACTGTTGCCGGAGCGCTGAATCTTCTGGCCGGAATGGCGGGCCACAATGGCATGGGAGAAAAGTTCGCAGGGGCCGGTTTCCTGGCCATGGCGACGGCCATTGCCCTGCTGATGCCCAATACCATGGACATCATCGCCCACGCTGAAGGCACAGGACAGAAAAGATGGTATTCCTGGCGGCCTGACCGCCGGTGGGCCGGGCTGTCCGCTGTATTGCTGGCGGTATCCCTGTACCTGATGATCTACAGCTCCAACCGGATCTCTGAATTTATCTATTTCCAGTTCTAGGCACTCAATGAAACCCGGAAAATTTGCCCTGATAACCCTCTGCCTGGCTTTGGTTCTTTTCCTGCTGCCTGTGGGCATTGTGATGGTTTTCGATCCGTTTTTTGTCCTGCACAGGCCCTGGTTCATGAAGGTCCCCCTGCTTGACGGAACAGACCGCTATCAGAATGCAGGACTGATCAATTCTTTCCTTGCTGACCCGGCACAGGGATTTGATACGGTGATCATCGGCACATCCATGAGCCAGAATTTTCCCGTGGACTCCCGGACCCTGAAACTGACGCTGGCAGGCGGAACGGCAAGAGAGCTGGGGGTTATTGCAGACAGGGCCCTGTCCACAGGGAACGTCAGATCGGTCATCTGGGAGATATTTACATCATACAGCAGTACTGATCCACAGGCCCTCCATGGAGAATCCCCCCTGCCACTGTTCCTGTACAACGACAATGTTCCGGACGACTGGCGGTATGTGTTCAGCAATGATGTGATCGAGGAAGCCCTGAAGCTGGCTGCAGGAAAAGTCCGCAAACGCAGGTCCCTGGAAACCCTTTATACATGGACCCATGAAGACCGGTTCACCGGGTTCGCTTCCCCGGCCACGCAGAAAGAACTGCGCCGGTCAGCAGAAAAAGCAGACCTGCCCTTGCAGGTGTCCCTGCCCCGGACTATGAAAAACATGGATTTTCCCAATATCAGCCGGAATCTGGTGCCTGTGCTGAAGGCCCATCCCGATGTGCGCTTTTCCCTGTTTTTTCCGCCCGTATCCCGGATTGCCCATATCCTGGCGGGCAATGAGGGATTCTGGAAGGAAATGATGATGCGCCGGGCGGTCCTGGAAACCGTCAGGGACATGGACAACGTTGCTGTCTACGGATTTGACCTGGAACAGAACCTGGCAGAGGTGGTCACATTCTACTGCGACCCCAGCCACTACAGCCCGGAAATCAGCGCCCGGATGGCAGAAGCCGTGAAAAAAGGAAAAAACCGGATAACCCTGGCAGACTGGGAAGTTTATACCCGGATCCTTGTGAAGAAGGTCAACAGGTATGCCGGGATCTTTCTGGCGCAGGAAAGATAATATCGGCAATCACGCCCGGTTGTGCGGACCCTGTCCCCGCGCCAGTTTCTCGAGGACGGGGCTGAATTCCTCCAGAACGGCCTCATAGACATGCCTTTTGAAAGGCACAACAGCTTCGCACAGGTATTTCGGGGGCACCCATTTCCAGGCAGCGAATTCCCGGTGGCCACCGGCAGCCAGATCGATGTCGTCGTCCTGTCCGGTGAACAGCGCCAGAACCCACTTCTGCTGCTGTCCCCGGTATTTGCCGCCATAGATCCGGCCGGCCAGATAATCGGGAAAATCATAGCGGTGCCAGTCGGCAGTCTCGGCCAGAATCCTGGCCTGGCGGGTTCCGACCTCTTCTTCCATTTCGCGAAGGGCAGCGTCTGTCACGCCTTCCCCCGGCTCGATTCCACCCTGGGGCATCTGCCAGGCATCGGGCATATCCAGCCGGCACCCCAGAAAGATCTCCCCCCTGGAATTGACCAGCATGATTCCCACGCAGGGCCGCCAGGGGAGGGATTCAGACACGGTCTAGGGCTCCCTGTTGCCGTGGGTGCTGCTGTACAGGCTGAGCCCGCGCAGAAGGTCGATGGCCCGGGCCAGCTGGTAGTCCTGTTTCGGATCATCCGGATCCGGGGCTGCGTCTGTCTTTTTGTCCCCGTCATCAGCGTCCGGAGATTTCTCGCTGCCGGGTTTCAGGTCTTTCTTCCGGTCGCTGTCCTTCAGGGTATCGTTTGACAGCGCCCCGCGCAGGTCAGATTCCCGCTGGCGATGGCCGGTCTTCATGCCTTCCACCTTTGCGGGCTGAACATCGATGTCCGGGGTGATGCCGGTGGCCTGGATCGAACGGCCCGAGGGGGTGTAGTACCGGGCTGTGGTCAGGCGGATGGCACCGCCGGGGGGCGGAACAGGAATGACGCTCTGGACCGAGCCCTTGCCGAAGGACTGGGTGCCCATGACGACCGCGCGACGGTTGTCCTGAAGCGCACCGGCCACGATTTCCGAGGCCGAGGCGGACCCACCGTTGATCAGCACCACCATGGGCCTGCCCTGGGCCAGATCGCCCGGAGTGGCCTCGATCACCCGGTCATCGGTGGAGGGAATGGTCTCTCCGGAAGCAGTGTGGCGGGGCCGTCCGCGGGTCGAGACGATATGGCCACCGTCCAGAAAATCATCGGCCACGGCGATGGACTGGTCCAGCAGGCCGCCGGGATTGTTGCGCAGATCCAGGACATAGCCGGTCAGCTTTGGCCCTGCGGTTTTCTCGATCGCGGATATGGCCTTTTCCACGCCGACCTGGGTCTTGTCGTTGAAGGTGGTGATGCGGATATAGCCCACGTCACCCTCGACCCGGTAGCGGACGGATTCGATCTTGATGACAGCGCGGGTCAGGGCCACCTCGAAGGGTTCGGCCGTATCCTCGCGCCGGACCATCAGCCTCACCTTTGATCCCGGAGAACCGCGCAGCTTTTCCACAGCCTGGGGCAGGGTCAGGCCCATGACCGGCTCCCCGTCGATGGATACGATCATGTCCCCCGGCTTCATGCCGGCCTTGTGCGCAGGGGTATCGTCAATGGGGGAGACGACCTTGACCAGGCCGTTGTCCATGGTGACCTCGATCCCGAGGCCTCCGAATTCGCCCTTGGTCTGGATCTGCATATCCTCGAAGGTCTTGCGGTCCAGATAGCTGGAATGCGGATCCAGCGAGGTGAGCATGCCGTTGATGGCCGCGTCGATCAGCTTTTCCTCGTCCGGCTGTTCCACATATTCCCTGCGGATGCGCTCGAACACCTCGCCGAACAGGTTCAGCTGGCGATAGATATCCGCCGATGCGGCCGGCCGGCTTTCGCTGTCCGCGGCTGTGGCCTCGGGCCGGGCACAGGCCGGCGACAGTGACAGGGCCAGCAGCAACGCAACAGCCGTCAGAAGATTTCCCGTTTTACCCTTGTCCACGTCCCTGTCCCCGATATCCTGTGAATGTCTTTGGATTGACCGGCTCCCCGTGGCGGCGCAGCTCATAGTACAGGGGAGAGGCATCTGCCCCTGCGGGCATCAGGCCCACGGGCTCCCCTGCAGTGACGCGCTGTCCGACGGAAGCGTTGATCGTTCCCAGACCTGCAATCAGGCTATGATAGCCGTCTGCATGCTGGACAATCAATATCTGCCCGTAATTCCTGAAATTTCCTGCAAAACGGACCATGCCGTCCAGCGGCGTGGTCACCATTGCCCCCGGCAGCGAAGACAGGCGCGTGCCCTTGCTGGTTTCCCCCGCCGGGTCCTTTTTGCCATAGGCCGTCACAACCTTGCCCGTCACAGGCCAGCGAAAGCTTTTCCGGTCCAGGACCAGGGGGGGAGCAGCCGGCGCGGACACAGAAACGCGGGAAGGACGTTCCGGT
>JALYJY010000090.1:5460-7352 GCA_030775045.1 Pseudomonadota bacterium
GGGCGGGGTGAGGCTGGCCATGTCCCGCGCCTCGACCCTTTCCGCCAGGTCGCGCAGGGACGAGGCTTTCTGCTGCAGGTCCCGGATCATGGTGCGGGTGGCGGCCAGTTCAGCCTCTGACGCCTTCTGGCGGGTTTTCCTGTCTTTCAGCAGGCCTGCCAGTTCCGCATGTTTCGTGGCCAGGGTGCGCCGGGCCTGCTCCGAGGCCTCCCGCTGCCGGGCCAGTCCTTCGCGTAAAGAGGCCAGGGCATCCAGATTCTGCGCCAGTGTGGTGGCCCGGTCCTTCAGCCGGGGAACAGCGGCGCGCAGCAGGATAGTGCTGCGGACCAGCTCCGCCGGCTCCCCCTCCCGCACCAGGATCGATTCGGGGGGAACGCGGGACAGCCGCTGCAGGCTGGCCAGAAGGTCGGACAGGTACCGCCGGTCGGACAGAAGACGCAGGGTCTGGTCCTTTTCCTCGGCCTCGGTCTGCCGGATCCCGTCCTGGACGCCCAGAAGCTCCTGCTCCGCCGCGCGCAGGCTTTCCGCAGCCTTGACCAGCTGCCGGCTGATATCCTTTGTCTCGGCGGCCAGTTTCCGGCTTTCCCCGGTCAGTTCGCGGTACCGTTCCTGTCGCGCGGACAGGTCCTGTTCCACCTGCTCCAGTTCCGTGCCCTCCGGCCGTGCGAGGGCAGGACAGGCCACGGAGAGAAGCAGGACGGACAGCAGGATGCGGCCAGGCAGGGTCATGGTCAGGCCCCCGCCTCTGCGGAAACCAGCATGTTGCGGCCTGTCATTTCAGCGGGAATGTCCAGTCCCATCAGGGCCAAGATGGTGGGGGCAATATCGGCCAGGCGCTCGCCATGCAGCTGCACGCCGGGCGGTCCGTTCACCAGGATTACCGGCACGGGATTGAGCGTATGGGCTGTGTGCGGCTGGTCGTGCTCGTGGTCGTACATCTGTTCACAGTTGCCGTGGTCGGACGTGAGGATCATGGCCCCGCCCGCCTCCTTCAGCCGGGTGACGATGCGCCCGAGGCACTGGTCGATGGTCTCCACAGCCCTGATGGCCGCCTTCAGGTCACCCGTGTGGCCCACCATGTCCAGATTGGCAAAGTTCAGCACCACCAGGTCGGGCGCGCTGGTGTCCATGGCCTCCAGAAGCCGGTCCGTCACCTCAAAGGCCGACATTTCGGGCTTCTCGTCATAGGTGGCAACCCTCGGGGAAGGCACCAGGATCCGCTCCTCCCCCGGGTACGGCGTTTCCACACCACCATTGAAGAAAAAGGTCACGTGGGGATACTTTTCGGTCTCGGCGATGCGCAGCTGTTTCAGCCCGGCGCGGGAGATGACCTCTCCCAGGCTGTCGCGGATGTCCTTGGGCGGAAACAGGGCAGACATAAGGCGGGCGTGTTCGGTGGAATATTCCACCATGCCGGCGGCTGCGGTAAACTTCACCGGCGCAGGCCGCGCAAAGCCGGTAAAGGCAGGATCCAGCAGGGCGGACAGGATTTCCCGCGCCCGGTCGGCCCGGAAATTGGCCATGAGAATGCCGTCGCCGTCTTTCATGCCCCTGTAGCCGCCCATGACCGTGGGCAGGACGAATTCGTCGGTGACGCCCTTGCCATAACTGTCCTCGATGGCCTTCACGGGGTCCGTGGCCTGTTCTCCCGCAGCGTGGACCATGGCCTGGTACGCCTTTTCCACCCGCTCCCACCGCTTGTCGCGGTCCATGGCATAGTACCGGCCGCTGAGGGTAACGATGTGCACGCCGGCGTACTGGGACACGTCAGCGCGGAACTTCGCAATGAAGTCCCGGGCGCTGGACGGTGGAACGTCACGGCCATCCAGAAAGCAGTGGACTGCGGCGGGAACCCCGGCCTGGGACAGGATCCGGGCCAGATTGACGATGTG
>JALYJY010000091.1:0-584 GCA_030775045.1 Pseudomonadota bacterium
CACCAGGCTGGCCTCGGTATAGCGGGGAGGGGGCTGGGTAAAATGCTGCTCTGGCCTGACCTGATCACGCTGGAGGTTATCGCCTTCCTTCACCGGCGGCAGGCGGCGCTCGCTGTCGTCCTCGTCGTTGTCGTGCTTGTCGTCCCGGTCTTCCGTATAGACTTTCAGGAAACCGTCAAACACCACGATGGATCCCGTGGCGCGCAGGGTGATCTTTCCATCGCCGGAGGTCACATCCACGGCCACCTGGTCCAGTACGGCGCTTTCCATCTGGGCCGCCAGGGTGCGTTTCCAGATCAGGTCGTACAGGCGGCGGCCATCCTCGTCCAGGTACCGGGCCACATGCTCGGGGCGGCGGGACAGGTCTGTGGGGCGGATGGCCTCGTGGGCTTCCTGGGCATTCTTGGCGGCGGTCTTGTAGATGCGCGGGCTGGCGGGAACATAGCGGTCGCCGAACTCCTTCCCGATGACCTGGCGTGCCTGTGCAATGGCTTCCTGCGACAGGGTCACGCCGTCGGTTCGCATATAGGTGATCAGGCCCACATGCTCGCCGCCGATGTCCACGCCCTCGTACAGGTGCTGGG
>JALYJY010000091.1:594-7322 GCA_030775045.1 Pseudomonadota bacterium
GTGCTGGGCGGTGCGCATGGTGCGGGTGGCTCCAAAGCCCAGCTTGCGCGAGGCTTCCTGCTGCAGGGTCGAGGTGGTGAACGGAGCCCACGGATTGCGGCGGGCCTGTTTGCGCTCGACCGTCGCCACGCGGAACATCTGGCCCTGGATGGCGGCCACGGCGGCCTTTGCATCGGATTCGGTGGCCAGCGAGAACTTGTCCAGCTTTTTGCCATCCAGGTGGGTCAGGCGGGTGGTGAAGGTGGCGCCGTCAGGAGTGCGGAAAACGGCTTCCACGCTCCAGTACTCGCGGGCCCTGAAATCCTCGATCTCGCTCTCGCGCTCGCACACCAGGCGCAGGGCGACAGACTGGACGCGTCCGGCGGATTTCGAGCCGGGAAGCTTGCGCCACAGGACGGGCGACAGGGTAAAGCCCACCAGATAGTCCAGCGCGCGACGGGCCAGATAGGCCTCGATCAGGTGCTGGTCCAGATCGCGCGGGTTTTTCAGGGCGGTCTGGACGGCTGTTTTCGTGATCTCGTTGAAGGTGACGCGCTGGATATCGGCCTTGCCCGCGGCCTTGCGCTGTTTCAGCAGCTCCTTCACGTGCCAGGCGATGGCTTCCCCTTCGCGGTCCGGGTCGGTGGCGAGGTAAACATGTTGCGCGCCCTTTACGGCGCGGGTGATTTCATCCACGTGCTTGCCGGAGCGCTCCCCCAGCTCCCAGTCCATGGCAAAGTCCTCGTCCGGGCGTACGGAACCATCCTTGGGCGGCAGGTCGCGCACGTGGCCAAAGCTGGCCAGGACCGTGAAGTCCGGGCCCAGATATTTGTTGATGGTTTTCGCCTTGGCCGGCGATTCCACGATCAGGACATTGGGGGTGGGCACGGCCGCTCTCTCCGGGAATCGGGTATCAAACATAAACAGCTGCACGATCAGAACCGGGATGTCAACCTGGCCTGTATACCGGTAGTGCCGGGTTTATCCTGTCATCCAGAGCGGAGCGTTACGCCCTGTCCTACGAAGCCCGCAGGGCGAAGGAGGAAGTAACGCGCAGTCGAGGGATCCCCTGCCGGGCGGGAGATTCCTCCACTGCGCTGCTCTTCGCTCCGGTCGGAATGACATCTTCCTGTATATGGCCAATTTATTTTCACCTGATGGTGTTAGGATCATGGATCCGGTTTCTGGCTGAAAGGGAAAACCATGCTGGTTAATATGCAGAAGGCGCAACAGGCGCATGAAAAAATCCGGAGCTATACGGGAAATAATCGGCCCTTGCGTAAAATCATGATGGAAGACGAGGTGGTCCACGGCCTGGCCGGCTGCCTTCTGAAAACTCATTGGTCGGTCCCTGACCTGCTGTGGCAAGTGGGTAGTATTGATTCTGATATGGGCAGGCCTGACCTTGTGAAGGAAGCAATGACCATGGCTCTGCTGCACATGTGGGGGAAGGTACACTGCGGGATTTCCTGTCAGGATTGTGCATGGTTCTCAATCCATCCACCCTGGAATGTTTCAGCGGAAAGGATGCCTTCGCCCTGATTTTCAGTGCAGGCGATGAAAATGTATTTCTGGGTTATACTGAAAAACAGTATGGTGGCTTTGTCACAGATGTAGGTGAGGCCATTCAGGATCGCATTATCCGACTGTCCGCCTCCCACCGTTTCAAGGATGTGCAACGTCTTGTGGACTGGACCCTGAAAACCGGTAACCAGGAATGGATAAAATATCTGAAAAGAGGATATGGGGAGGCTTTCCAGGCAGGACTGAAAACAGGTCAGGAAGATGTAACAAGTGACCTCCGGTTTGCTGTTGAAAATTATTCAGCAGAGGATTTTCTTGGAAAAAACTTCCGGTTTTCGCAGGGGCGGCAATATCCGCAACACCCGAAGGCCGAGGCCTTGCATTATCAAAAGGCTCTTCCGGACTGGTGGGCTGCCTATGTTTCAGAGATTATGGACAGTGCGGTCAGGGAATTGACCGGCAGTATTTCCGCGGCATTCGCCACCGAACTGTCGCCAGAGACTTCCATTTCCTTGCAGGATATGCAGAATTTCCAGCACAGATATCATGCCCTGAAGGGTGTGATTTCCCTGGGTGGATGTCTGCCACAGGCTGCAGACAGGATTCTGGCAAATGCCGATGATCCGGATATTCTGAAATGCATCCTGATTCTCGCACAAGGGTTCAGGGATGATTTTTCCCTGCAGGGGCATCTTCCGGCTGCGTGGCTGGAAACGGCCAGGGACAGAGCCGCCACCAGAGCTGGTGAAGGTTGCATAAGACAGCAGGAATTCCAGAATGTTAGAGATGCCATCGACCGCCACTTGCAGGTGGAAGCGTTTCTGGAGGAGGTGCTGGCAGGACCCTCGGTCCCTGCTGCCGGCGCGGCCCCGACTGCGGCAGCGCCAAAGGCCTGAACCGGGCGGATCACAAACCCGCTTGCCATGGCAGGGAAAAGCAGTACAGTGACCGCCCATGCGTGTCCTGTGCCATCTGCCCCTGTCGCCGTTCTGCCGTTCCGTCCGGATTGCCCTGGCGGAAAAGCGCCTGCCCTTCGATCTGGCGCTTGAGGAGCCCTGGCAGCGGCGGTCCGAGTTCCTGGCCCTGAATCCGGCAGGCGACGTTCCCGTCCTGATTGACGGCGCGAATATGGTGATCTGCGGTCCCTGGCCTCTCCTGGAATATCTGGACGATGCGTACCCGGAGGTTCCCCTGATGGGAACAACCCTGGAGGCCCGGGCCGAGGTCCGGCGCCTGGTCTCGTGGTTCCATGACAAGTTCAACCGCGAGGTGACAGAACCTGTGGCCGGACAGAAACTGATCCGCCGCTTCCAGAAGGAGAGTGCGCCCGATGCGGCCACTATCCGCAGTGGCCTTGCCCGGGTCCATGATCACCTGGAATACATCTCGCTTCTGGCCGAGCAGCGATCCTGGCTGGCCGGCAATTCCCTGACCATGGCGGATATCGCCGCCTGTGCCCACCTGTCTGTCCTGGACTATCTGGGTGATGTGCCCTGGGACCGTTACCCCGAGGCCAGAACCTGGTACGCCCGCATGAAAAGCCGGCCCGGATTCCGCCCCCTGCTGTCGGATACCGTTCCGGGGATGCCCCCGGTTTCCCATTATGCAGATGTGGATTTCTGAAAGCGGGTCACGTCTGATGTTACAGGGCGTGTAACCTCTCCGGACCGCTCCGGTTGTGAATTTTTACCCTCGATGTTACAGATTTCGCGTTTTTTGTAACATCGGAGGGGCAAGAACAGTTTTTGTCATTCCGGCCGAGGCTGAAAGTCGGGTGGAGGATCTCCCGGAGATCCTTCGGCTTTGCTCAGGATGACAGGATGGGTGAACGCCCCGTCCCATCCCCTGGAGGACTTTTGTGTCGTCGTATTCACAATGTCAACGAACCCGTCTTCGCTCTTTCGCCGTCGCCCTTCAGGCTATGGCGCAACAAGCCGGGCTACGACCTGGCAAGCCCGCCAGAAGGCAGGCAATCTCCGCATAAAGGAAAATATACCTTTTGTCAAGGTTATTAGAGATTATATTCTTGTGTCCGGGCCCCCTTTTCCATCAGGCCCGTGGGGCGAAAATCATGAGGCGACAGGCCGGTTTCCCATGAAAGAATTGACACCGGATATGGTTTCAGTGTCCTGTTGCGCCAGGTTTCATCGCTGACCGGGAGCAGATTGTACAGCATGCAGGACGTACAGATTCTTTTTCCCCTTCTTTCTCCCGAGGACCGGATCCGGGCCATGACCTGGGATCTTCTGGCAGATCTGCTCCATGCTCCACCGGATGCTGCCATTCTGGAAGAGATCGGGACCCTGGAAGGGGACAGTACCGATATGGGACGGGCAATCCGCCTGCTGGCCCAGGCAGCCCGGCGCACCACTGCGGCCCAGGCAGCGGCGGAATACGAGCTTCTGTTCGGTGGCGCGGCCTGCCGCGTGCCGGAAGTTCCCTCCATTGCCTCGTCCTTCCGCGGGGTGTTCAGGGATACCCATCCGGCCCTGCGCCTGAACACGGACCTGCTGCTTCTGGGGCTGGCGCCGGAGCAGGACAGCGAGTTGCCACCTGATCACATTGCGTCCCTGTGCCGTACAATGTCGGCCCTCATCTGCAATGCCTCCCGCAAGGGTATCGACAGTCGCGACCAGGATGACTTTTTCCAGATCCACCTGGCCGCCTGGGCCCATGATTTCTTCCGCCAGCTTGAGTCAGCCCGCGGCGCCATATTCTATATGCCTGTGGGAACCCTCGGCCGGCGCTTCCTGGCCGTAGAAGGCCACGTTCTGGCCATGGCGGCCTGATCCATGGGGTATGCAGGATTTCTGGCGCAGGGTTTTGGCTGTCTGCGCCGCCCGCCTTTCCTGTGGCTGATGGCCAAAAGCGCAGCCCTGTCCCTCGGGATTGTCATCCTGGTGACAGCCGTTGTTGTTCTGATGCTTGGCAATACCACCATTCTCAGTGACGGAAACGCAGACCTGCTTCTGGATGCAGCCGGTGTCATCATGGCCGGAGCAGGCATGGTGTACTTTTTTCCTGTCATTACAGTGACGGTGGTGGCTGTTTTCGCGGATGAGGTGGCCGCCCTCGTCGAGGCGCAGGATTATCCGGACCTGCCGCCGGTGTGCGCTCCATCGCTGACAGAACAGGTGTTGTCCGGCCTGAAAGTATTCGGAATGGCTTTGTCCCTGAACGTCCTGGCCCTGCCGGTGTCCTTTTTCCTGCCGTTTGTGCCGCTGGTCCTCAACGGCTTTCTTCTGGGCCGGGAGTATTTCGGGGACATTGCCCTGCGGCACCTTTCGCCGGAGGACGCGGGGACCCTGCGCGGCCTCAACAGCTTCAGGATATGGCTGTGCGGTATTGTTCTTGCCCTGCTGTCTTGGGTTCCGGTGCTGAATCTGGTGATGCCGGTCGTGGGAACCGTCTTTATGGTGCATGTTTTCCACCATCTGCGCCAGTCAGCGATCAGGAACGGGGCGCTGCCGCCCGTCGCAGCCGGTCGTTGATGGCTATACCCAGGCCGGTGTCCGGGATGGGTGTGACAGCGATAGCTGTGTGATCGGGGGTATCCAGGGCCCGGAGCATGGCAAACAGGTTGGCAGCGGCCTCGTTCAGGTCGCCCTGGTCACTCAGGTTCAGGTGTGTCACAGGATGTCCGGGCACCAGGCCTGGGCCAAAAGCCAGCAAGGCCTCTCCCGCCTGCACCGATGTTGCATTCAGCCGCACGGGGATGGAGGGGGCGTAGTGGCTGGCCAGCTGGCCCGGTGCGCGCGGCGCCTGTGTGTCTGATGATTCCGGAAGGCTGACAGGACCGATGAGGGCTTCCAGCTGCTCCCGCAGGATGTGACCGGGCCGCAGCAGGCCAAGGGAGGGGCCGGACAGGTCCAGGACGGTGGATTCCAGGCCCATGGACGCCCGGCCATCCGCCAGAATATACGGAATACGGCCAGCGAGACTTTCTGCCACGTGAAGCGGCGTTGTGGGGCTGACTGCACCTGAACGGTTGGCGCTGGGGGCCGCGATGGGCCGGCCTGTCTCCTGCAGCAGCCTGCGGGCCACGGGATGGGCCGGGATCCGGACCGCCAGCGTATCCAGTCCCGCACTGGCCAGCAGGGAGACGGAACAGCTGCTCCGGCGCGGCAGAACCAGGGTCAGGGGACCCGGCCAGAACGCCTCGGCCAGCGCCATGGCCCGCTCGTCCAGGGTCACCAGGGCATCTGCTGATTCCATATCGGGAACGTGAACGATCAGCGGGTTGAAGGAGGGCCGTCCCTTGGCTTCGAAAATAGCGGCCATGGCCCGATCCTGTGTGGCGTCAGCGCCCAGGCCATAGACAGTTTCCGTGGGAAAGGCCACCAGCTGACCTTCCCGCAATGTCCCAGCACAGAAAGAAATATTTTCCGGCGTGGGCATCAGGATTTTTGGCAAACTGTTACTCACGGCTTTTTCCCGGGGAGAAAATATGTCATTGTTGGTTCATATACAGAATTGTCAGGGGCAATGTCATGCCATCAGAAAAAGAACAGCGCCGGGAAAGGCTTGCCATGGCCTTGCGCTCCAATATTGTGCGCAGGAAGGAACAGGCCCGTGGACGGGAAAAAATGCCAGAGCCACAGCAGGCCCATGACCAGGGGAGTGAACCATGCCAGTGATGTCCGACCTCTGGATCCGCGAGATGGCCACGCAGCACGGAATGATCGATCCGTTCGAGAATGGCCAGGTCCGCAAGGGAGTTATCTCATACGGCCTGTCATCCTATGGCTATGACGCCCGTGTCGCCGACGAATTCAAGATTTTCACCAACGTGGACAATGCCCTGGTGGACCCCAAGAATTTTTCCGGGCAGAGCTTTGTGGACCGCCAGACGGACGTCTGCATCATCCCGCCCAACAGCTTTGCCCTGGCGCGGACTGTGGAGTATTTCCGCATTCCCCGGGATATCCTGGTGATCTGCCTCGGGAAATCCACCTATGCCCGCTGTGGCCTGATCGTGAATGTCACGCCGCTGGAGCCGGAGTGGGAAGGCCATGTGACCCTGGAAATTTCCAACACAACGCCGCTGCCCGCCAAGGTGTACGCCAATGAGGGCCTGTGCCAGTTCCTGTTCCTGCAGGGAGACCGGCCGTGCGAGACGTCCTATGCGGACCGGGCCGGAAAATACATGAAGCAGAAGGGCGTCACTCTTCCCAGAGCGTGAGAACCCATCCCCCAACCCTGACTGCCGTGGTGTCCTGCCTTGT
>JALYJY010000092.1 GCA_030775045.1 Pseudomonadota bacterium
GGCAGGGAAGGGTTACCTGTGACATGGCGGTCATCAGCGACAGCAGCGTCCTCTCAACCGGAATGTCAATGCTGGCAGAAAAGACTGGTTCCAGCCTCTGGTCCGGAACGGACCCGGACCAGATACCACAACATCTGACCGGCGTAATTCTCAGGCGGCTGGAAGAGGCCGGAGCACCAACGGGATCCGATGAGGACAAGCGGGCCGCTCTTAGAAAGGCCTGGCGCCAGATAGCAGGTCACGGAAACACAGGTCCAGCCAACAGCAACACAGGAGGAGTAACTCCATGACATCGTCTTTTTCAGGAAACGGCACTACCAGGCTTCATAAAAACTATCTGCCTCTTGGTACAGTGGCTGCACCATTCCCAATGATGGGTGTAACTGATCTGGAGGTCCCTGACGGCAGCGGGGGAACTGTCAGACGAAAAGGGAATGTTCTGTGGCTGATGCGCAACGACAAGGCACCGCTGCCATTTTATACAGCCCGGCCGAAGGAAGAGGCTCTGGCTATCCTGATGCGGGAAATACCAAGTCCTTCCCTGTTGCCTGGTCTTGTCAAGATGATAGAGCAGAGTGCACCGGATTCAAAAAACAGGATTATCCTCTTTCTGGGAGAGCATGGAACCGGCAAGACGCGTCTTGCTGAAGTCTTTGCAAAAGCCAGTGATTCCAGACCGCCTGTCTTTATTGACTGCGGTGGAAGAAACCTGTTCGACCTTTTCTATGAGACGGTTCTGGATTCGCCTGCTACACTTCGGTCTGCAGTGGATAAATACCTGCAGCAGGGACAGCTGTCGCCCATCAGGATTGCCTTTCTTCAGCAAGGACTTGGTCAGGCTTTTGAAATTGCTGCGGATGGAAAAACATGCCGTATTGTCTGGGATTCAATAGGAACTCCACCCCCGAAGAAAAACAAGGATGATATCGTCCTGGACAGCATGACCCTGTCAAAATGGGCGCTGGACTGTCTGGAGCATTTTTGCAGTCTGGAAGGTATCCAGGTTGGCGGGTCAGGCAATGCGCTTGGGCTGCAAACCCGTGAAGGGCCGATTATAAGGGCCTGGAAGGAAGACCGTCAGGTTATCCTGGATGAATATACAAAAGGCCAGAAAGGCACTGATAATGCATACCAGACTTTCCTGCAGTTCATGAACGGGGAAAGGGACTGGGCTGTTATCAAGAACCGTCTTAGTGTCAATGGACAGGAACAGTCTGTTGAGTTTAGGTTTGATCGTAGAAACATGGGGTCGAACTTCAGGATAAGCCTGACCGGCAACAAAAGCAGTGACGGTCCGACAACTGTTGATCTGAGCGCGTCAGCCTATTCACGCATACCTGTTGTAGAGGTTGAAAAACCCTCCCGGCTCGATTGGACCCAGTCTGCCAGCTACATCCTGACGGGGGTTCCCCTGTCTACATGGGCCACACTGTACAAATTCCAAGCGGAAAAAGACAAACCCGGATTTGCCAGGGAAATGGTTGCCATGCTCACTGCTGCCCGCAGTCCGGAAGAGATGGACATGATTCCTGCAGTGTATGCGGCGCGTCTTGGGCAGTGGGAGCAGACACTGGAGGCTGCAAGGAACCTTGCAGAATTCTACAAGCTGTGGACGGATGTCACCACGCCTGATTCAGAACTGCTCTCCCAAGGCAACATGGTAAGTGTAGCCACTGAAATTGACAGGCCCTATTCAGCCATGGTTGCCATGGGGTTCAGACGTTTCCTGCAGCATATCGGCCGGGCAGGGAAGCCAAGAGCAGAAGTAGATCTTTCGGAGCCTGTCAGCCTTTTTTCCATGGAAACTGCCCTGAAGTCCACATCTGCAGATGTGACGCCTGCTACGACACTGGCGCATTTTGGAACAAATCTGCATGGTGTTATCATGGAAGAAATCATGGCAACAACAAAAGGCAAGCCAGCCACACAGGGATGGCTTCTGGAAAATCTTGACAGGCTGTTTGATCCTGTCACAGCCAGGCGCCTGGATATAGATCCGTTTGTCGATCTGGGCGGAGAGGCTGCGTTCAGGGCACTACACCGGCTTGTGAACTGGAATGCCGGGAATCAGACCGGGAAAGCTGTCGCCCTGTCAGAGACTGCTGTGGCACAGCTTCTGCGTGACAGGGTGGCCGAAGTAAAAAAGGCAGAAGTCGCCGGAGAGAGTGTGTTTGTCACCCTGTCTGGCAACCGCGATGCAAAAACCGGCCTGGCGTGGATCCAGGATATGGGAAAAACTCCCGGGCAGATCCCGGCAGGTATAAAGGTATCGGATTTTCTGCCGGCCGATATCTTTGCCGCCAGCTTGGTGCAGGGTATCAATGGCAGCGGAGTTCTGGATATTGTCCGGAAGGGCTTCGTCTGGAAAGATCATATGAAAGACAAACCTGATTTCCAGCGCGGGGCAGCCTGGAATGAATCCCTTGAGATTGTGGATGGCAACCACTCCAGCGGGGTGCATGTCAATACCTTCTTCCTGCAGTATCCAGGCCTGCGCCTCACGGATCCGCAAGATCCTGCCCGTATTACACTGGAAGTTCCTGCCCATACCAGGGTTGCCCATATTGTTGAAAAGAAAGGACCGGAAGGTTCGCAGATCCTTCTTGTTGCAGATGGTATTCCGGAAACTCTGGCGGATATCCTGAAATCACAGAAGATCACTGTTGTTGAACGTTCAGCGCCTGGCAGCGCTGCAAAAACAGACCGGTGGGTCAGGGAAGTTCTGGGTGATGGAAAGGCTCTGACGGATTCTGAAATAAAGAAAATTATCGGTGCGTTTACACTCCGGAATGTCATACCCGTCGGGGTCCACGACAATGGGCTTGGCAATCTGCTGACAGGAAGGGACATGAAAGTTGTTGCCCCCGTCATCATCCGCACCACTCCTGCCCCGAAAGATTCTGTCACAGCAGCCATGACCCAGAATGTTCAGCAAGCTGCGAAACAGGTACCTCCGCCCCCTGCTGTTGCATCTGTTGCGGCTCCGGGTCAGAGGGCTGTCCGCGCCGCTGCGCCATAAGAAAGATCAGGCCCCCGCGGCTGGTTCCGCGGGGCGCTTTCTTTCTGTCCGGTGCACCAGGGCGATGGAGATTTCATAAAGGGCCAGCATGGGCAGGGCCAGGATGACCTGGGAGACCATGTCCGGTGTGGGGGTCAGGATGGCTGCGGCCAGAAAGATGGCCACAATCACCATGCGGCGCCGGGAGGCCAGCCCCTGTGCTGTGACCAGGCCCATGCGGCCCAGCAGGGTCAATACGACCGGGAGCTGAAAGCACAGGCCAAAGCCCACCATCATGGATGTGACCAGCGATACGTACTGGGTCAACCGTGGTTCGCTTTCAATGGCAATGGCGCCGGTGCCAGCGGGAACCTGGAACTGCAGGAAAAACTTCAGGGCCATGGGCATGACCGGCCAGTACGCCAGCGCTGCGCCCAGGACGAACAGGACGGGACTGGCTATCAGGAAAAAGACAAAGGCCTTTTTTTCTTCCTTGTACATGCCCGGTGCGACAAACATCCACATCTGGCCGGCAATAACCGGAAAAGCCAGGCAGAATGCTCCCCAGAAGGCTGCTTTTACGTAGGTGGAAAAGATATCCTGTGGCGCCGTGCTGATCAGCCGGATTCCCTGGTCCGGCGCGGCCCACAGCAGAGGGCGGGCCAGAAACTGCACAATTTCGGGCGCCAAAGCACAGCATCCGGCGAGCACCAGGGCCAGAAAAGCCACGGACCACAGCAGGCGTCGCCGCAACTCGGCCAGGTGCGCCATCAGGGGCTGGCGGGTCATGTCGGGACCAGTCATGGGATATGGTCCGGGGGAGGAGGCGGAACGGAGGGCTTCCAGTCTTTCAGTTCCTGGATCTGGCGGCGCATTTCCTCCATGTCCGCCTCGTGCATGGCCTGGTCAAAGGTGCTGCGCAGGCCGGCAGCCATCGAACGCAATTTTCGGGCCCACTGGCCGCCTGTATGCATCACACGGGGAATATCCTTTGGCCCCAGAACCACCAGGGCCACAATTGCAACCAGAAACAGCTCCTGCCAGCCGATGCCAAACATTGGTTCTACACCGCTGACCTGTCATCCTGAGGGAGTGAAGACGACTGAAGGATTTTTTCTGTCGACCCGGAAAGATCGTTTGCTGCGCTCAGGATGACAGAAAGAGGCTGTGGGAAACGGGGTTTCATACAGGGTCCGGTTTGTCCCCTGGTGGCGGAATGGATTTCTTCTCGTCCTCGCCCTGCAGGCCGGATTTGAAGCTGCGCAGGCCCTTGCCGATATCGCCCATGACGCGGGGCAGCTTTCCGGCCCCGAACAGGATCAGGACCAGAACCAGGACAAGAAGGATTTCCGTAAGGCCAAGGCCGAACATGGTGCATTTCCTTTCATCAGCTTCCTGACTTTATCATACCAGACATCTGTTTGCCCATGACATTTCCAGTGACTGGATATACAGTGCGCGCCCATGAATACGCCAGATACTCTTCCTCTTATCCGTCTTCTGCCGTCCCGCCACAAGCGGGTTGTGGCTGGCCATCCGTGGGTCTATTCGAATGAGATCGCCATGGATGCAGCGGCAAAGGCCCTTGCACCCGGCAGTCCGGTGCGGATCCACACCAGCCAGGATACGTTTGCCGGCACCGGCTTTTTCAACCCGCATACCCTGATCGCGGGCCGCATCCTGACCCGGGATCCGGGACAGTCTGCTGATCGTGGTTTTCTGGCCCGAAAATTGCAGGCTGCCCTGGCCTTGCGCCAGCGCCTCTTTCCGCGGCCTTTTTACCGTCTTGTCCATGCGGAAGCCGATGGTCTGCCGGGTCTGGTGATCGACCGCTATGACCGCACCGTGGTTGTTCAGGCCAACACGGCGGGCATGGACCGTCTGCTGCCTGATCTTCTGGTGGCCCTGGACGAAGTGGTTTCTCCGGGCACCATTGTCCTGCGCAATGATTCCCCTGTGCGGACCCTGGAAGGCCTGCCTCTGGAAAGCCGCGTAGTAAAGGGGCAGGCGGACGGGTTGCTGGAGCTGGAGGAAAACGGTGTCCGGTTTGTGGTGCAGCCCGCGGGTGGCCAGAAAACCGGCTGGTTCTATGACCACCGCGACAACCGGGCGTTCATGGCCCGGCTGGCGCAGGGGGCCCGGGTTCTGGATGTCTATACCTATGCCGGTGGCTTCGGGATCCAGTGTGCAGCAGCAGGTGCCACATCCATCCTGGCTGTGGATCGCTCACAGCCGGCTCTGGATCTGGCGACACAGGCTGCAACCCTCAACAATGTTTCCGGAAAATGCACCTTCAGACAGGCCGAAGTGTTTGAGGAGCTGGAGCGCCTGAAGACCGCAAAGGAAAAATTTGATGTGGTGATTGCGGATCCGCCCGCTTTTGTAAAATCCCGCAAGGACATTCCGGCTGGATCCCGCGCCTATCGCAAGCTGGCCCGCATGGCGGCAGAGGTAACAGCGCCGGGCGGGTTTCTGCTGGTGGCTTCCTGCAGCCACAACATGGAATCTGAAACCTTCCTGGACATGGCCGCCCGGGGCTTGGCCGATGCGGGACGGGAAGGGCGCATCATCCGGTCTGCGGGCGCCGGGCCAGATCATCCGGTCCACCCGCTGTTGCCGGAAACGGCCTATCTGAAGGCCTTGGTATTTCGGCTGGACTGATTATGTTGCACCAAAAAATCAGGTTGGGCATAGTGCAGCCGTTCTGCAGTTCATTCCGGAAGGTATATATCCATGCTGTTTTATCCTGAAGAGCGTATGGCCCTGTTCATTGACGGATCCAACCTCTATTCCGCTGCCCGGTCCCTGGGATTTGACATTGACTATCGTCGCCTGCTGGAAGTTTTCTCCTCCAAGGGGCGCCTGTTGCGGGCCTTCTACTACACGGCCCTGGTGGAGGAGCAGGAATATTCCCCGCTGCGGCCGTTGATCGACTGGCTGGACTACAACGGCTACACCATGGTCACCAAGCCCACCAAGGAATTCACGGATTCCATGGGGCGGCGCAAGATCAAGGGCAACATGGACATCGAGCTGGCCATCGACATGATGGAAATGGCCGGGCAGGTCCAGCATATCATCCTGTTTTCCGGGGACGGGGACTTCCGCCGCCTGGTCGAGGCTGTCCAGCGTCGCGGCGTCCGCGTCAGTGTGGTCAGCACAGTGCGGACCCAACCGCCCATGGTGGCGGACGAGCTGCGCCGCCAGGCCGACAATTTCATAGAGCTTCAGGATCTGGCGCCCACGATCCAGCGGTCTCCCCGGCCGGATGCCGGGAGTCAGTCACCGCAGTCGGGCGGCAGCGGCGGGCCGTACCAGCAGGGCCAGTAATGGCCCCGTTTCCTGCGCCTGCTCCGCCGCCTGACTGCCAGTTATGTCCGAGACTGGCGGGTTTCCGGCAACAGAACCGGGAGAAATATCCTGCGTACCACAACAATCCTGTTCCGCCCTTTGCCGGTGCGGATCCGCCGCGGCTTTTGATCGTGGGGCTGGCTCCGGGTCTGCAGGGAGCAAACGCTACCGGCCGGCCCTTTACCAATGACTATGCGGGCGACCTTCTGTACGAGACCCTGGGCCTGTATGGCTTTGCCGAGGGGCAGTACGACTGTCGGGCCGACGATGGCCTGCGCCTGAAAGCGTGTCGTATTACCAACGCGGTGCGTTGTGTACCGCCGGAAAACAAGCCCCTGCCGGAGGAAATAAAGACCTGCGGCAGTTTCCTGAAGGCCGAGCTGGGAATGGCAATGCCTTCAGTCCGGGCCATTGTGGCTCTGGGAACTGTAGCCCATGCGGCAGTCCTGTCAGCCCGGGGCCTGCGCAAGGCGGCTTTTCCCTTTGCCCATGGGGCGGTCCATGACCTGGGTGATGGCGTCCGGTTGTTCGACAGCTATCACTGCTCCCGCTACAACACCAACACGGGCCGCCTGACCACACCCATGTTCCAGGATGTTTTCCGGAACGTCCGGGCCTGGGTGGATGGGGGCTGATTTTCGCCGGATTTCCCCCATGCTGAGCCTGTCGAAGCATGGGGCCCTCACGCTTCGACAGGCTCAGGGTGAGGAGTTATTTCAGGGACAGGCCGGGCCTTAGAGTCTGACTCAAAACTCCCCATTATGAGTTTTTCAGCCTTGCGATGAGGCGTGTCTGTCGCCGGATGGATGCGATGAGGAGCCAGGCCTCTGAGGAAGCGATGGAGTTTTC
>JALYJY010000093.1 GCA_030775045.1 Pseudomonadota bacterium
TCCCCTGGACCAGGACCCGGGCCAGGCCGAGCTGGGCCAGTTCGTGCACCAGGCGCTGGAGGATTTTGTGCGCCAGTGCCCGGGGGAGATTCCGGATGGTGCGCTGGAGATCCTGCTGGACTGCGGGAAAAAGGCGTTTGGCGATCACCTGGCGCGGCCCGAGGTGTGGACTTTCTGGTGGCCGCGGTTTGAAAGGGTGGCCCGGTGGTTCACAGGGTGGGAGCGGGCGCACCGCCGATCCGGCGCCCGTCCCCTGGCCACCGAAGTGAAAGGCTCCATGACCCGCCTGTCCGGCGGCGGTGCATTTACCCTGCGGGCGCGGGCGGACCGGATCGACCTGCTGGCCGACAGCAGTGTGGCCATTCTGGATTACAAGACCGGCGCTGTGCCCACGAAGGCCGAAGTGGCGGCGGGCCTCTCGCCCCAGCTGCCGCTGGAAGCGCTGATCATGCAGCACAGCGGGTTCGAGGGACTGGAATCCCGCCGGACGGGGGAGATGCTGTACCTCCAGCTGTCCGGCCGCAGCAGCGAGCCCGGAAAGGCCATTTCCGCAGGCGACTGCCTGCCGCTGGTGGAAGGAGCATTGCACGGGCTGGAGGCACTCGTCGCCATTTTTGATGTCCCGGAAACACCCTATCTGTCCCGTCCGGATCCGCGTCATGCGCCCCGGTACAGCGACTACAACCACCTGGCCCGGGTCGGGGAGTGGGGCCAGTCAAACGGATAATGGCCATCTGACTTCGGTTTTCTGCGCTTCCGGTGCTCATGTACTTTCATGTACACTGCGCTCCGGTTCCCGAAAACTCTCGTCATCTGACTCATTCTGCGTTGATTGTCCACACTCCCTGGTCATGAATGAATAATGCCGTGCGTCCCCCCGATCCTGCCGTGGTCCAGCGCCGGGCATCCGATCCGGATGTTTCCGTATGGGTGGGCGCATCGGCGGGCACCGGCAAGACGCGGGTGCTTACTGACCGCGTCCTGCGCCTGCTTCTGGCGGGAACGCTGCCCCAGCGCATCCTGTGCCTGACCTATACAAAGGCCGCAGCCACGGAAATGGCCAATCGCCTGAACGATACCCTTGGTCTGTGGGCCACGGTGGGGGAGGGGGAGCTGGACGGCGCGCTGGAGCGTCTTCTGGGCCGCCGGGCGGAGGCGCAGGAAAAACAGGCTGCCCGTCGTCTGTTTGCGCAGGTTCTGGAATGCCCGGGCGGCATGAACATCCAGACCATTCATGCGTTCTGCCAGTCGCTGCTGGGCCGATTTCCGCTGGAGGCCGGGGTGCGTCCCGGCTTCACCCTGCTGGACGACCGCGGCGCGCAGGAGCTTCTGGACCAGGCCCTGCACCGGGTGCTGCAGCAGGCGCGGGATAGTGAAGGGAACTTTCTGGCCGCAGCGGTCAGCCTGCTGACGGAACGTGTCCATGCGGATGGTTTCCGCGATCTGGTGCACGAAATGGCCGCCCAGCGCAGCCGCCTGCGCCGGGTTCTGGAGATCCACGGCGGTGTGGACGGAGCGGTGCAGGCGGTATCCCGCTTTCTGAACGTGAGTCCGGACGAAACGCCGGACAGTATATCTCTGGCCGCGTGTCAGGACGCAGCGCTGGACCTGGCTGGTTTGCGCAAGGTCTGTGCGTTGCTGTCGAGGGGCAGCAAAACGGACGTGGAGCGGGGCCAGGGGATCCAGGCCTGGCTCGACGCTGCGCCGGACCAGCGGGTGAAAATGCTGGACATTTACACAGGGCATTTCACCACAAAGGACGGGGATGTCCTGAAAACCCTGGCCACCAAAAAGGTGCTGGAGGCGGCCCCCGATACAGACACCGTCCTGCGCACCGAGGCCCGGCGCCTGCTGGCGCTGGAGGAGCGGCGCCAGTGCGTGGAGACAGCGCGCGCCACAGCGGCGTTCCTGCATCTGGGGGACAGGCTTCTGGATATCTACGGCGGGCTTCTGTCTGCCCGGGGCGCCATGGATTTCGACAGCGTGATCCTGTCCACCTGCCGCCTGCTGGGGTCCAGCGCCATGGCTCCCTGGGTGCTGTTCCGGCTGGACGGCGGGCTGGACCACATCCTGGTGGACGAGGCGCAGGACACCAACCCCGAGCAGTGGCAGATCGTGGCCGCGCTGGCAGAGGAATTCTTCTCGGGCCAGGGCGCGCGGGAAACTTCCCGCACCTTGTTTGTGGTAGGGGACGAAAAGCAGTCCATCTTCAGTTTCCAGCGGGCCGACGTGGCGGAATTCAGCCGCATGCGCCAGTATTTTGACCACAGGATCGCCGCCGCGGGACAGGACTTCCGCCCGGTGGACATGACCATTTCCTTCCGCTCCACCGATGCGGTGCTGAAAGCCGTGGACCGGGTGTTCGCCCTGCCCGCGGCCCGGGATGGCGTTGCGGACCAGGCGGTGCGGCACACGGCGTATCGCCGCGGCCAGGCGGGTGTTGTGGAGCTGTGGCCCCTCGTCACAGCTGCCGAAGGGGAAGAGGACCGCGCGCCCTGGACCCTGCCGCTGAAGCGTGTGCCGCTGGACGATCCTGCTGCGCGGCTGGCCGGTATTATCGCCGGGCGCATCCGTACCTGGCTGGACAGCGGAGAGGTTCTGGCTTCCCGCAACCGCCCTGTGCGGCCGGGGGATATCATGATCCTGGTCCAGCGGCGCGATGCGTTCATGGAGCACATGGTCCGCGCCCTGAAGGACCGGCAGATTCCGGTCATGGGTATCGACCGTATGGTGCTGGCGCAGCAGCTGGCCGTCCAGGACCTGTGCGCCCTGGGGCACTTCCTGCTGTATCCCGGCGATGACCTGACCCTGGCGAGCCTGCTGAAGACGCCCCTGGTAGGCCTGTCCGAGGATGATCTGTTCGCCCTGGCGTGGAAGCGCAAGGGAACCCTGTGGCAGGCGCTGGCCGACAGGGAAGGGGAGGGTGAGCCATGGGCCGGAATCCACGCCTGGCTGTCGGGCCTTCTGGAACGGACGGATTTTGTCTCTCCCTTCGCGCTGTTTTCCGGGGTGCTGTCCACACCCTGTCCGGCCGACGCACGCAGTGGCCGCCGGGCATTCCTGAAGCGCCTTGGGGCGGAAGCGCGGGAGGCGCTGGACGAGTTCCTGTCCGCCTGCCTGATGTTCGGCCGGGACCATCCGTCCTCCCTCCAGATGTTTCTGCACTGGATCGCCACCGACGCCAGCGCCATCAAGCGCGAAATGGACGCGGCTACCGGGGACGGAGAGGGCCAGGTGCGCATCATGACCACCCACGGGGCCAAAGGGCTGCAGGCTCCCATCGTCTTTCTGCCCGATACCACGCGGGTATCCATCCAGACACCGGATGTCCTGTGGCCCGATACGTTTGTGCTGGCCCAGCCTGCGCGCCATGCGGGAGAACGCCTGGTGCCCCTGTGCTCTCCGCGCAAGGGGGAGGACTGCACAGCTGCCGTGCAGGCCCGGCAGGTGATCGATCACCGCCGGGACCAGGAAGCCCGCCGTCTTCTGTATGTGGCCATGACGCGGGCCGAGGACCGGCTGTACGTGTGCGGATACGAAACCGGTGTCCGCCGCCGTGGCCTGCCTGACAACAGCTGGTACACCCTGGTGTCCCAGGCACTGGCGGACTTTGGCCAGCCGGTGGATGTTGATTTTGCCACAGACCCGGGCCGCCGGTACGCAGACGTGCAGACAGCGCCGCCGGAAAAAGGCCTGGACAGTGGTGTGCCTCCATCCGCCATTCTGCCCCTGGAAGAGTGGGTCCTGCAGCCGCTGGTCCCCGATCCTGTGCCCGGCAGGCCCCTGTCTCCCAGCCGGCCGGCTGAACCGGATCCGCCCGTGCGCTCCCCTGTCAGCGAGGGGGATGACACGGTCCGCTTCCGCCGCGGGATCATCATCCACCGCCTGCTGCAGACCCTGCCGGCTCTGCCTGTGAAGCGTCGGCGGGAGGCTGCACGGCGCTTTCTGGACAGTTCAGCCCGCGATCTGCCCGCGCCGCAGCAGGACCGGATCCTGGAGGAAACCCTGGCAGTGCTGGAACATCCGGACTTCACGCCCCTGTTCGGGCCTGACAGCCAGGCCGAGGTTCCCGTCGTGGCTGTTCTGGACGGCCGGGTGCTGTCGGGGCAGATTGACCGCCTGTGCCTGGTGGACGGCGAGGTATGGATCGTGGACTACAAGACCAACCGCCCGCCGCCGGACGATGCTGCAGGTGTGGCTCCAGTCTATGTGGCCCAGCTGGCGGCATACCGCGAGGCCTTTGAGCGCATCTGGCCCGACCGGCGCATCCGCACTTTCCTGCTGTGGACGGATGTTTTGCGGCTGATGGAGATTCAGGAAGCAGGAACCTGAATCCTTTTTACCTCTCCCCCGAAAGCAAAGGAGAACCCTCATGGCTACTACCAAGACCACCAAAACCAAGACGACCCGCACCCCAACCCACCTCGTCTATCAGGTGCGCGAGCGCGAGGACGACAAGGCTATCTGGACCCGGATCGGTGCCTGCTGGCCGCACGCAGACGGCAAGGGCTTCAGCATGGAGCTGAGCGCAACCCCGCTCAACGGGCGACTCAGCATCCGCGGCCTACGAGCCGCTGCCGCAGACAGGCCGCCAATGAAGCGGCTCGATGCCAAGGCCCCGGAAGTTCCGGGGCCTTTCATCGCCAGGACTTGGCGCAACAACCGCCCCAACCATTTCCATATATGGACGAATATGGGTGTAAATTCGGCTGGACATATGGATGAATACGGGTATGTTTTTGGCGTGGGGGCTTCTCATGCTGAAAACGGATACCACCCAGATCACGCCCGAATTGCTGGGGCTGATCGCAGAAATCGACGAGTTCAAGGGCGCTTGGCGCGCCCTTGGCACCCTTGCGTCCGAACGCCTGAAGGCGTTGCGCCATGTCGCCACCATCGAAAGCATCGGCTCTTCCACCCGCATCGAGGGCAGCAAGCTGACCGACCGCGAGGTGGAGCGCCTTCTCGCCAACCTGGAAATCAAGAAATTCATCAGTCGTGACGAGCAGGAAGTTGCCGGCTACGCTGCGGTGATGGAAACCGTCTTCCAGGCATGGGGCGACATTCCCATCACGGAAAATCATATCAAGCAGCTACACCGCGACCTTCTCCGCTACAGCGAGAAGGACGAGCGCCATCGCGGCGAATACAAGACCATTCGCAACGACGTGGGCGCGTTCGACCAGGCCGGCAAGATGATCGGCATCGTGTTCGAGACGGCCACGCCCTTCGACACGCCGCATCGCATGGCCGAACTGTTTGCCTGGCTCAATGAAGCCCGGGAGCTGCGCCGCATTCACCCGCTGCTGATTGTCGCCGTGTTCATCGTCGTGTTCCTGGAAATCCATCCCTTCCAGGACGGCAACGGCCGCTTGAGCCGCGTCCTGACAACGCTGCTGCTGTTGCAGGCCGGCTATGCCTATGTGCCCTATTCGTCGCTTGAAAGCGTGATTGAGAACAGCAAGGAATCCTACTATCTCGCGCTGCGCCAGACTCAGGGCACCATCCGCACCGATGCACCCGACTGGCAGCCCTGGACGATGTTTTTCATCCGCGCGCTTCAAAACCAGAAGCGCCGGCTGGCAGAAAAGGTCGAGCGCGAGAAGCTGATGGTGGCCGCCCTGCCGGAACTGGCGGCGCAGATCATCGACCATGTGCGCCGGCATGGCCGCGTCACCATCGGCGAGATGATCCGCACGACCGGCGCAAGCCGCAACACGCTGAAGGAGCACTTCCGTCGGCTGCACGAGCAAGGCCAGCTCGCGCGCCACGGCATCGGCAAGGGGACTTGGTATGCCTTGCCATGAAACGCTTTTTGGGAATCGCTGAATGAACGCTGTCGAAATCGAAGAAGCCGTAACGGCACTGGCAGAGCGTCCCTTCGACGCCGCCGAGTTCCCGTATGCGTTTCTCGAAGCGTTCGGCAACAAGGAAACGACCATCAAGCGTCTGCGTGCGGGCGCATCGAACAAATCCGACCTTGGCGGCGTGCTCCAGACGAATAACATCCACATCGCCGTTGCCCCGCAAGGCGAGGTGACAAGGACGCTGGCCGCGCTGAAGGCAAGCCCGGCCACAACGAAAGCCAAGGCCCAATTCATTCTGGCAACGGACGGCGACACGTTTGAGGCCGAGGATTTAGAATCGGGCGAGACGGTCGCTTGCGACTACACCAACTTTCCAGACCATTTCGGCTTCTTCCTGGCGCTGGCCGGAATCAGCACCGTCCGCCAGGTCCGCGAAAGCTCATTCGACATTCGGGCAACCAGCCGGTTGAACCGGCTCTATATCCAGCTTCTGAACGACAACCCCGATTGGGGCACTGCCGAGCGCCGCCCGGACATGAACCATTTCATGGCGCGTCTGATCTTCTGCTTCTTCGCGGAGGATACCGACATTTTCAACGGTTCGGGCCTGTTCACCGCCACCATCGACCAGATGAGCGAGCGCGATTCATCGAACACGCATGAGGTAATCGGCGCGATCTTCCGGGCGATGAACATTAAACTTGCGAATCGCGCTGCTGCGAACCTGCCCCGCTGGGCCGACGGGTTTCCGTATGTGAATGGCGGGCTGTTTTCCGGCGACATGAGCGTTCCGCGCTTCAGTAAGATCGCGCGGACCTACCTGCTGCACATTGGCAATCTCGATTGGACGAAGATCAACCCCGACATCTTCGGCTCGATGATCCAGGCGGTGGCGGATGAGGAGGAACGCGGCGCCTTGGGCATGCACTACACCAGCGTGCCGAACATCCTCAAGGTGCTGAACCCCCTCTTCCTCGACGACCTGCGCGCCCGGCTGGAGGAGGCGGGAGACAATGCCCGCAAGCTGCTGAACCTGCGCCAGCGAATCGCCCGCATCCGCGTCTTCGACCCCGCTTGCGGTTCCGGCAATTTCCTCGTCATCGCCTACAAGCAGATGCGCGAGATCGAAGCGGAGATCAACCGCCGCCGCGGCGAGGCCGAGCAACGCTCGGAGATCCCGCTCACCAACTTCCGCGGCATCGAACTGCGCCACTTCTCCGCCGAAATTGCCCGCCTCGCCCTCATCATCGCCGAGTATCAGTGCGACGTGCTTTATCGCGGCGAGCAGCTCGCCCTCGCCGAGTTCCTCCCGCTCGAAGCCGCCAACTGGATCACCTGCGGCAACGC
>JALYJY010000094.1 GCA_030775045.1 Pseudomonadota bacterium
CTTTCGGTGTTGTTGTAGCAGCCCCGGACCCCACCCCGGAGGATGGGGCAATGCTGGTACGTCTTATGGCCTCTCCCCATTGCAGGATTATTGCGGATCTGTGCGATTCTCCGGCACGAACTGGTATGGCAGGCTTTCTGGGCTTCCGCCCGGAGAGATACGCCTATCTCTATGATGATGTTTTCCAGAGGGCTATCCGGGATAACAACAGGCTTCTGGAGCCCCTGCTTGCGACTGTGGATAAAGAGATAGAAAACAGGTTGCCCAAGGTTCTTGGCCGGGTAAAAAGGCGCATTGCCGAAGCTGGTGTGAAAACCGGCCCCCGGCCAGCGCTGCTTATGCGCGCCGGATAATGTGTCCGGCTATTTCTCCGAGGTTTTCCCGCCAATGGAATGATCCACCGGCGTCATCTCCACAATCTGGATGCGGATCCTGTCCTTTGGGATCTCCAGCGACTGGCTGGCGGCCTCTGCCACAGCGTCGTGCAGCTTTCGCTTCATTTCTGGCGTGCGGCCTTCCAGCATGTTTACAATGATCCAGGGCACGATTTTACTCCACCAGTGAGGGCAGGGGGGCAATGGCGCCGGTCCGGGTGAGGGCGGACAGGGGGGCGCCAGCCTCGAACAGCGGAGCAATCCAGGACAGGGTTTTCAGGAGCATCTCACTCTGGACCCCCAGTTGTCGCAGGCTGCGCAGCAGGTTCCCGAAGGGCTGCTTTGGCTGGGGATACGGCACCAGCGCTGTGGGTCCTTCTTCCGGAAGGCCGGCCAGAATCCTGGCTTTGCGGACGGCAGTGTTCAGGCCGCCCAGCTCATCCACCAGCCCCAGCTCTTTTGCCCTTGCGCCGCTCCAGACCCGTCCGCGGGCGATATCCCTGACCCTGTCCATGGGAAGTTTCCGCTCCTGTGCCACGCCTCTGACAAAGGCCTCGTAAGTCCAGTCCAGCATGGCTTCCATTTTTTTACGGTCTTCCGGGCTGTAGGGCTGGACCTGTGACCACAGGGTCGGGGAACCCTGCCCCGCAGAAAGCTGTTCCCATGTGATGCCCAGCTTTTTCCAGGTTTCTTCTGTAGCGATCTTGCCGCCCACAACCCCGATGGAGCCGGTGAGGGTCGAGGGCTGGGCCACAATGGCGCTGGCGGACATGGCTACCCAGTACCCGCCCGAGGCTGCGGCATTGGACATGGAGACAACGACCGGCTTTGCGGCCTCTTTCGCCAGGGCAACGGCACGACGGATGGTTTCTGATGCGGCCGGAGAGCCACCGCCGCTGTCGATACGGACGACGATGGCTTTTATCTTTTTGTCCTTCACGGCCTCCTCAATACCTTCGGCAATACTGGCGGCACCGGCAGCCATGCCGCCAGTCAGGGGGTCCAGTTTCCCGTCTCCCCGGACAATCAGGCCGGACAGGTGTACCAGAGCCATGCGTGGAGCATCCTTCGAGGCTTCCGGAGTCCAGTCCGCCATATCGACCGCTTCGGTTTTTTCTCCGGCTTTTTTCAGGGTTTCAGCCCGGGCCTCGTCGTAATAACCCAGGTGATCGACCAGACCTGCGGACAGGGCTTCCTGGTCCAGGAATGGCCCCTGGTCCATGAGGGTCCGGACCTTTGCGGGATCCATATTCCGGCCTTGGGCAATGCCCTGGATAATCTGGTCTGACAGGTCGTTCAGCAGTGCGGTGTACTGTTCCCGGTTGGCCGGCGTCAGGTTCTTGTCCGTCAGGGGGGAGAAGGCCGTCTTGTATTCCATGCGCTGGCCGATTTCGGGTTGGAGACCGAGTGAATTCACGGCATCTGCGGCAAAGGGCATTTCCAGGGACAGGGGGGTAAGGCCCACCATACCCACGGGCTGCAGCCAGACTGTGTCAAAGGCCGAGGCCAGCCAGTACAGCTTCTGGCCCGGACTGAATTCCCCGAAGGTTTCGGCAAAGGCCACGGCGGGCTTTCCGTTTTTGCGGAAGAATTCCACAGCGTCGCGCAGCTCCTGGATCTGGGCCAGCCCCAACCCGGAACTGCCGATCTGGACGATGAAGCCTTTTACCCGTGTGTCGTCTGCCGCGCGGCGGATGCGGCCCACCAGATCATGCAGGCCGGGCTGCGATCCCAGAAGGGCGCTGAGGGGTGATGTTGACGGAGATTCGCGGATGTCCCCGTCCAGGGTGTATTCCAGGATAAAGGAAGGGGGCAAAGGCTTTGGCCCGCCCAGCATCATGTTGACCCACAGGACCGTGCCGGCAATGGCCAGAAAGACCACAAGGCCGAAAAGGGCAAAAAATCTGGTGATATAGCGCATGGCCTTCACGATCCTTCCAGCTTTGTTTTCCGGGTTTTACCTGCAAAAGCGCCGGCTGGCAATTGCCCGGCAGATGTGTTTTTCCGCAGATCTGTACAGCGCTTCTTGCTGAAAGTATTTACGCCTTTTACCCTGTTGCCACAAAGATAAAGATCCGACAGGGGGAGTTTCAGGTCATGACATGGCTGACAAGAGACCAGGTTGAAATGAGCTTTGGCTCACGTTTCAAGTGGCACAGGACAACTGCTTCCCGAATTACATTGTCGGAACTTGTTGAGGCCGCCCATGGGATTCTGAAAGAGCAGGCAGACCGCCGGAAGTCTTCAGAGGAGGAATTGACAGGCCTGGTTGCAGAAGAATCCACGCTGGAGGCTGGGATTGGAGAAATAAGGACCCAGCTTGAAAAGGCCAAGACGAATCTGAAAAAAGACATGTCCATTGAACAGGACACCGTAGAGCAGTGGTTGAGGGGCGAGAAGGTTCCCGGGCCTGAAGTCGTGAAGATTCTTGAAAAGATCCTGCTGAAAGGTAAACCCGCAGAGGTGATCAAGGCCTTTCTGGAAGCCGCCGCAAGGGACAGGAAGGCGGACGAAGAAAAGAACGAGGAAAAGAAAGCTGAAAAAATTGCTGAAAGGGTTGTAAATACAGCCAATAAAAAAGAGGGCATTTTTGCAACAATCCTGAAAGCCCGTATGGAAAAAGCAGGGATTTGTGATTGGGGCGGATTTGTTACTGTTTTCAATGAAGAACTTCAGAGTGCTATGGAAACAGGCGCTGTTTCCAGTGGGTCTCTCAAAGTCTATCAGAAGGCTTTGGAAAAACAGGGCGAACAGATATCCGCCCTGAAAGAGAAAATCAGACAGGCGCAGCAGGCGATCAGTACCGGAGAAGGCCATAATTTTTACTGTGTGTCGGCAGAAGGTTCCCACACTGTTGATGCGTATCTGATCAAGGATAATCCCCAAAATCGGAGTGTTCTGGGTCTGGAGCAAGCTGTTCTCCTGATCGAGAACGGTTTCTTTCTACCCGATCCAAAGCTTTATACTCTGCTGATGAAAGCTCTGGTAAAAGCTATTCCAGTCACGAATGAAGATGCAGCTGTACGGGATCTGAATGCAGCCTGGGAATGGCAGAAAAATGCCTCACAAACCACTTTTCGGGAAGAAGCAGTGGCTGTGCAAATTTCCGCGCTGGTTGATGCTGTACCTGCACCTTCAGCAGAAACGCCTGCGCCTTCTGTTCCTCCCGTTGCTGCAGCTCCGTCGCCAGTCGTGGCATTGGCGGCTCCGGCTCCGGTCGTTGCTCCTGCAACAGCTCCGGCAGCTGTTGTTGCGCCGGCGCCTGTGGCTGCATCTGCGGTTCCGGAAATCCGGAGAATTTCAGATGAAGAGATCCGTACCCTGCCTGCGCTGAAGGAATACGCCAGGCGGCATACTGAACTGTTCCACATGCTGGGCATGGAAGCACCGGAGTCAGGCCAGGCCGGAGACACTCCGGTTCCCGGGCTGGAGCATCTGGCAGATGCTCTGGAGGTGAAGATCGCTCTCCTTTCACCGCTTGTTCCTTTCAGTTTCCAGAAAGATTCCGGTATGGGAGACGATCTGATCAATGTGCTTTCCGGCGTTGTAAATGACACGGAAAATTTCCGGACAGCCTGTACAGACTATGAAAAGGCCAGGAAGGATGTGGCATCTGCTCTGGAAGGGGTTTCTGATACAGGTCATGCCACAGCCAGGGAAGTATTCAGTGGTATCGTCCGGGATCGGAACCAGGCACGGACCAGGGCACTGGAAGAAGCTGCCCGCATTGCGGAAAAAGCCAGGGCAACAGCCAGCGGCCAGTCTGTAAAAGGTTCGGGAGTCGTGCTTGTTCCGCCTGCCGAAGATCAGGACCGGGAGGGGAAATATGCCCCCCCAGTTACAGGAACTTTCGGCCCGGAAACGCCCGACTGGCCTGAGATCAAATTCAGGCCCGCAGGGACCACGGATGGAATTGTTCAGCAGTACTGCGCCCTTCTGGCTGCAATCCATGCCCTGATCCCGGAGGATAAAAGGCCTGTCGGACTGACGTACGGAAGCACAGAATTTATCAGCACCGGTCTGCAAGGTGATCTGCAGTCTGCTACAGAGGATCTTGCAAAGGATCCTGAGGCCCAGACAGCAGTGTCACAAATGCTGCTCTGGCTTGCTGGCATGAAAAGGAATCAGCTGTCTGCTGCTGTCAGCCAGGGAAAGCTGACGAAGGGAAATATGGACGCTGTTTCTGCCGACCTGAGCCGGAATCTGGCAGGAGCAAAGGCAGAAGACCGGGTCTGGATTGTTCTGGGCTGGCTGTGTGTCGGTGCCAGGGGATTTTCATGCCCTGACCGGTACAAAAAGAACCCCATGTCTGCCGTGGTGCCAGATGCGGCAGGAACGGCCCGGCTGGCAACAGCAACAGCCTGACAGGATTTCCCGGCGCAGGTCAGGAAAAGGTTGTGAAGGTGGTCGCGTTCCAATAGAAACAGGGAATGTGCACCCCTTCACGCCTTCTTCTGGACTGGTACGACAGGCACCGGCGCGTGCTGCCCTGGCGGGCGGAAGAGGGAGAGATTGCTGATCCCTACGCCGTCTGGCTGTCGGAAATCATGCTGCAGCAGACTACTGTAGCCGCCGTTATTCCCTATTACCGGACCTTTCTGACCCGCTGGCCGACGGTTGAGGCTCTGGCGGCCGCGCCGCTGGAAGATATTCTGGCCACCTGGGCCGGGCTGGGCTATTACGCCCGGGCCCGCAACCTGCATGCCTGCGCCCGCAGGGTCCTGGGCGATTTTGGCGGGCGGTTTCCGTCGACAGAGGCTGAACTGCGTCAGCTTCCGGGAATTGGCGAATATACGGCGGCAGCCATTGCCTCGATCGCCTTTGGCCAGCGGGCTTCAGCCATTGATGGCAACGTGAAGCGGGTCATTGCCCGGTATTGCGGTATAGATCTGCCCCCGGACAAGGCCTTGCCGGATATCCAGGTCCGGGCTGAAAGCCTGTTGCCTGACAGCCGGTATGGCGACTATACCCAGGCCCTGATGGAGCTGGGCGCCACGGTGTGCACGCCGCGCTCCCCCGATTGTGCCGGGTGTCCCTGGTCCGGTTCCTGTGTGTCCCTGGCCCAGGGACTGGTGGACAAGCTGCCACGCAGGGCTGAAAAAAAGGAACGTCCTGTGCGTTATACCCTGGCGTTCTGGCTGACGGACAGGGCAGGGCGGGTCTGGCTGCGGCGCCGGCCTGAAAAGGGGCTGCTGGGTGGAATGCCCGAATTTCCTTCCACGCCCTGGATTGCGGAAAGGCAGGAGGTAAAAGCCCTTCTCGCCCAGGCCCCCTGCAAGGCGTGCTGGCAGGTCCTGCCGGGGCATGTACGCCACGTGTTTACCCATTTTCCTCTGGAAATGAGCGTGGCGGTTGGTTGTCTTTCCGCGGGCCAGAAGGTTATGGAGGGGATGTGGGTGCCGGTGGATGCGCTGGATCGGCTGGGGCTGCCG
Organism: Pseudomonadota bacterium; assembly: GCA_030775045.1. Lineage (NCBI taxonomy): Bacteria > Pseudomonadati > Pseudomonadota > Pseudomonadota bacterium. The sequence continues at coordinate 5,807 of JALYJY010000094.1, forward strand.
TCACTCATGGCAAAAATTGTCCGCCATGTTTCTGCCAACGCTGTCTGTGATACTGAGAGGGAAATGGAAACTGTCGGTGAGTGCCATGGCTGACATCCTGCGCCGAATCCTTGTCCTGATCCTGTGCGCTGCATGGGCTTTGCCGGCGGCCTCTCCTGTCGCCATGGCCCAGGAGCAGGGGAAAAAGAAGACTGCTGTAACAGAATCCGGTGGGCCTTTTCCGGCCACGCCTGCATACCTGACCCAGATGCTGATCCGGTACAATACGCTGGATCTGTCAGAGAACACTATCCTCGACAGCGTGGGGATGACTGTCTGGTGCGATGTCTACCAGAGGCTTTTCACCAACGAGTTCGAGTGGCAGAAATTCCGGGAGGCCATGCGGAAATCCTTTGCCCTGAGGCATGACAGGCTTCCCAACAGCTTCTACTATATCGCAAAGGTCAGGCTGGACCGCTACAATCCTGTCCGCGGCGCCTTCGAGTTTCCTGACAGGTCTATCCTGGGGTTCAGCGAGCTGGTCCTGTACGATACGCAGGAACTGTCCTGCGGTCAGGCCCGGACCCGTGTGCTCCCGGTGCGGTACATTGCATCCCTGCGCCCGCCGTTCAAGATGCCCAATCTGCCGGTGCCCGCTGCCCGTGCCCGCCAGACGGTCGAGAACATGCTGCGGGATAACAACCTGGACCGGTATGCCTGGCTGCGTTTTACGGTAGAGATTGCAGATGTCATGTCATTCTCGACCGATGAGGGCAGTGGCGAGATCACGGTCATGCTGGATGCCCGTATTCCCCGGATGGATTTTTTTGACAACGAGGAAGGCACCCGCCTGGTGGAAACCTATGGGTATGCAAGGGCCGGCAGCGTCAGGGACAGGCTGATGAAAAACACCGCGCCGCCCGGCCCGGGTGATGGTCCCGGCCTGGTTCTTCCCGGAGAACCTGAAAAGCAGTCTCCCGTTCTGCCCGCTCCCGGCAGCGTTCCTTCCGAATGACAGGGCCAGGGGTGTTTTTTGGCTTGACGGTCCGGGGT
>JALYJY010000095.1 GCA_030775045.1 Pseudomonadota bacterium
CGCAGGCCCAGAACATGCCGCGCATAGACGGCATAGGGATCGCGCATCCAGGTCTCGATGTCGGTGACCGACAGGCTGCGCGGGCGAGCCTCAACAGGCGGCGCTGGAGCCGGAGCCGTTATGGGCTGCACCCTGTCTGGCCTTTCCAGCTGCGCCGCATGAGCCAGTAGCGACGGCGCGGCGGACAGCATGTGGCCTGACAGACCCAGACCTTTCAGCACCGTCTCCAGACGCAGCAGCCAGCGGGAGGGCAACGCCGGCGCAGTACCGGCCCGGCAGGCGCGGGTCAGGGTCACCCGGCGCGCTCCTGCCGCCATATAGATGTCGTGGGCGGCAAGGCCGGTTCTGTATTCGGGCGAAGACAGGCCAACCGCCCGGCGCATGGGGCGGGACATCCAGGGATCCGCCGCCGCTGTGGCCGGCCAGGTTCCCTCGTTCAGGCCGCCCAGGATGATGTGGTCAAAGTGCTGGAGGCGGGCCTCCATGGGCCCCAGGATAAACGCCCGGGGATGGGTGCCGTGGCGGGGGCGCACCTCCTCCCCCTTCAGCAGGGCCTGGAAAAGGCCCGCATAGTCCTGGCCGGACACGGGCGGAAAATCCCGGGCAGCGTCCTGCAGGGCGGCCAGCAGCTCCGCCAGCGCCTCCCCGTCCTCGCGCCGCCACAGGCGTTGCGCGCCGGTTTCGCTGTCCGTTTCTGCGAGTGCTTCGGCCGTGCGCACATGGATTTTGATCCAGTCCGCCAGGGGCCGCTCCGGACCGTTCATGGCCTGAAGCAACGGCGCAAGAATGGCCTCCAGCCTGTCCACAAAAGTACGGATCTTTTTTTGGCCTTCTTCTGCACTGATGTCTGAAGATCGTATCCTCAGGCCCTCCAGACCCGGGCCGGGGCGCGGGCCGCGCAGGACCAGGCCTTCCAGAAACCGCACCCGGGCGCGGAATACACCCGCAGACTGGCCACCACACGCCAGCGGATGCTTGAGCAGCGCCAGCAGCGGGACAGGTACCAAGACCTCCGCGGCCACCTGCACCAGAAGGTTCAGGAACACACCCGCGGGTGTGGTGGCCAAGGGCTGCCCGGCGCTGTCGTCCACCTGGATGTCCCAGCGGGTCAGGGCGCTGGCTACCCGCCGGGCCAGATCGCGGTCCGGCGTCACCAGGGCGGTGGTTTGACCCGGCACTTCCAGATCGCAGCGCATCATCAGGGCGATGGCCTGCGCCTCGTCCTGCGGCGTGGGTGCATCCACACGCTGAAGCGTTTCCAGAAACCGGGGGTCATCCGACAGCGCCTGTCCGGACAGACTGCTCCAGGCATCGGACAGGGCTGCGGGGCGGAAAGCCTCCCGCCACAGGGCCTGGCGCTGGGCGCTGAAGCGCTTCTCCAGCGGATCGGTGCCCAGCGCCTCCGCCGGGAAAGGCCAGGGCCGCACGGCGCTGCGCGGGGTGTCCAGCCGCACCAGCAGCTGTGAAAGAGCATACTGCGGATGCTGCTCATCCAGCGCATCCCAAGCCTCTGCGTCCATGTCCTGGTCCAGGCCGGGCAGAACAACCGCGCCACCGGGCAGGCCCGCCACAGCCTGCATCAGGTCGGCTACGGCGGGAATGCTGCCCGTCATGCCGGCGGCAATAATGCGGTCCGCCGGGGGTTCCTGCCGCCAGACCTGTGCCTGGGCCTCCAGCAGGCGGTTGCGCCGGTCGGCAGGATCCAGGCAGCCTTCCTCCGCCAGGATTTTCGGCCAGGCCTCGGTGACCAGCTTCAGGAAATCCAGGGTCTGCTGCCAGTGGCCCGCCAGGGCCTCCGGCACCAGGCCGGACAGGGCGTCAAAGGACAGGCGCGCCGCCTGCACCTCGTCCAGCAGGGTGCACAGGGCGTCGGCCATCTGCAGGGCCTGCTCGGCGGACAGAACCGTATCAGGGGCCGGAGACCGTGCCTTCACCAGCCGGGCCAGCAGCAGACGGCGGCGCAGGGGATGGATGGCCGGGGGCAGGCTGATGGCGGCGGGCGACTGCAGCAGCAGGCTGTCCTCGTCCACGTCAGCGATGGCGGACATGCGGGGCAGCAGGGTGGCTACGCCGCCGCTGTGGCGCAGGAATGCCTCCCGCAGCGTACGACACGACCGGCGGGTGGGCAGCAGCACCGTCACCCCCGCCAGGGCCAGCCCATCCCGGCCGCACTGGTCCATCAGCCCCAGCGCCAGGGCATCGGCAAAAGGAACATGGGCCGGAATGGTGAACAGGGTCATGAGCTGAAAATATCATCCGCTCCCGCAGAGGTACAGACGGAATTCATGACCTGTTCCCGGGAAAAAGCAGGTTTCTCTTCCTGAAAGTAATTCTGCGATACACACTCATGGATCAGTATTTTCCACAGCGCCGAGTAAGAAAAAAACCATGGACACCAGATTGCCGGAAGAACTTCTGAAAAGACCTGCATACTGGCTCGCCCAGGCCCGCAGGGAAATGGAACGGGATGATCCCAGGGCGGCAAAATCCTCTCTTGGATTGATGGACAGAGCCCTGGACGACAGCGCGAAGATCGGCACCATCGTCGAGGCAGAAATCCTGAAAACATCAGACGCTGATGTGGACGCATTCCGTGCGGATGTATTGAAGGCCATCCCTGCACAGTGGCTGACTGAAGCCCGCAGGGGAATGGAACGGGGCGATCCCCAGTCGGCAAGAAGCTCTCTTGTATTTGTGAATCTGGCTCTGGAAGATCTGCGACAGGCTAACGTTCCTTTCACCCAAGCAGAAATCCTCAAAACATCAGACGCAGATCTGGCCGCATTCCGTGCGAATGTGGCAAATGGTGTTGCTGCAACGAAAACACCTCAAAAGACTGCGGCCCAGGAAGCATCGGAGACCGCCGGGCCCAGGATTATGATTCCAACACCGTAAAAGTTTTTCCTATATGCGGGCCGCTGGAATCTTCCCCGGAAACAGCCGGGTGATTTCGTCCAGCACGGCGGGTGTGTCCACCGAATACCAGGCGGCGTCGTGGGCGAGGCCGAACAGGCGTCCGGCCTGCTGGGCCCGGTCCCAGATTTTCAGGTTGGAAAACGGTCCCTCCGGCGCATCCGCATACGCCCGGGGCGCGATCAGCTGGATGGAGGCGTAGTACCAAGGCGCTTGGTCTTTCCGGTCCATATTGCGGGAGAGGCGACCCTCACCATCCATGACATAGTCCCCGTTGTGGGACAGGCCAAAGGCCTTCTCCCGGGCGACCAGAAGAAGAAGCACATCCATGCGGGTGTCGTCCCAGGCCTGCGCCAGGCGTTCCAGGACAGGGGTTTTCCCCTCGGTCCACAGGATATCTGAATTGATAACGAAAAACGGATCGGGTCCCAGCACCGGCAGGGCTTTTTTCACGCCTCCGCCGGTTTCCAGCAGCACATCCTCGGGCGACAGGGTCACGGCAGGCTGCGGGCGGCCCTGCACATGGCGGGCGATCTGGTCGCCCAGCCAGTGGGTGTTCACTACGGCTTTCTGCACACCCGCTGCCGACAGCCGGTCCAGCGCATGGTCCAAGAGGGTTGTGCCGGCCACCTGCACCAGCGGCTTGGGGGTCGTCAGGGTCAGGGGTCGCATGCGCGTTCCCAGGCCTGCCGCCAGAACCATGGCTGTGCGTGGCGATACTCCCTTCATGCCAGCGCCCTGTCCTTGCGGGCCGGAATTTCCCTGCGCCATGCGGTCGGGATGTTGGCATCAAACCAGGCGCGCACGGGGGCCAGCACTTCTTTCTGCAGCTGGTTTTCCAGCTGGCCCCAGACCCGGGGCAGATACGGCAGATAGCGGTCGCGGCCCAGGGTCACGGACTGGCGCATGAACACCGCGATAATCCGCGTGTGCCGGATGGCCCCCAGAATACTGTATGACTCTGCGAAAGTCACCGGATCCACATGGGGAAAGGCATGCAGCCAGTGGTCCTTCATGCGCAGGGCCAGGGCCGGCGGAACATCCCGGCGGGCATCCTCCAGCAGGGAGACCAGGTCATAGGTCACCGGCCCCTGCCCGGTCAGCTCGAAATCCAGAAAACCGCAGGAGTCCGGGCCGGATGTCCCCGGCACCAGCATCAGGTTCTCCGCATGGAAATCCCGCAGCATCAGGCTTTGCGGCACACGGAATGCCCGGGGCAGCACCTGGCGCCACGCGACCTCGAACCCCGTCGTCTGGGCCGGTGACAGGCTGTAGCCCAGCGCGGCCGGCACCACTTCGGGAAACAGCATCACCTGGCGGATGAAATTCCCTGCGTCATAGACCGGGTGCGGAATGCTGGCCAGCATGTCCGGTCTGAAATTCCGGTGCAGACGGACCAGCGCGTCCGTGGCCAGCAGGTACAGCGTTTCCGGGTCCGTGCCGGCGGCCATGGCCTTGCCGAACGTGTCGTTCCCGAAATCCTCTACCAGCGCCAGGCCTTCCTGCACCTCGGCCCGGAATATCTGTGGCACCCGCAGGCCTGCTGCGCGCAACACACCGGCGATGGCTGCAAACTGGCCGATATCCTCCTGCGGATTGTCGGTTTCCATCAGGACGTATGTGCGGTCTTCCGCCCTGATGCGGGTGTATCTGCGGGTGGAACAGTCCTCGGCCATTGGCTCAGGAACAAAGGAAGACAGGCCACAGCGGGCGAGAAAACCGGATACCCGGGCGGACGGAAATTCAGGATTCATGAATAAAAGACCTTCCGGAAGCAAGGGTTGAGAGACGCTCTGCCCAAGAGCCGTGGCCTTCCAGACCGGCCTGCCGCCCCTCGCCCCGCATGGACAGGCGGATATCCAGCCTGTCCCGGGGCAAAAGAGGACCCAGCCTTTCGGGCCACTCCACAAGAGTTATAGCCGCGGACAGGGCTTCTTCCCAGCCCAGTTCCTCCACTTCATGGGGGGAGGACAGCCGGTACAGGTCGAAATGCCACAGGGGCCCTGAAGGGGTATCATAGGTCTGGACAAGGGTAAATGTGGGGCTGGGTACATCGGTCTCCAGGTCCACCAGCTGGCGGATCAGGGCCCGCGCCAGGGTGGTTTTTCCCATTCCCAGATCCCCCCGCAGGACAATCACGTCAGGAACGCGCAAAAATGGCGCTATAAGGCCTGCCAGGGCCGTACAGGTCTCTTCCGCAGGGAGAGGGAAACAGAAGCGGTAAATATTCATGGGAGGAATCCTGGAAAAATGCACCGGAACAGGCAAGAAAATTAACTTTACCGGCAAAAAACGGCTTTCCTGCAGGAAATATTGCGCAAAAACACCCTTGAGCGCAACCAGGGGGCGAATCATGCCCAACAAGGGGGATTGCCAAGCACGAATCGGGGCTGTAGAAAGTATTCTGGACTGCAGGATACTGCCTGATTACACTGTATTCAGACACTGTAAACTGTTTTGTGCCATTATGGGTTGTTACCGTCGCTGGCTGCGCCCATTCCGGGTGCGGCCTTTCCCTCAGAAACTACAGGAGGAAACAATGAGAACAGGAAAACTTCTTGCTGCGATGGCCAGTCTTGCCCTTCTGGGCGGCTGCGCCGCCCTCCAGGGGGAAAGCGCCCTGGAGGCCCTCAACAGGGCAAAACCGTCCGGTTCGGGCTTCACGCAGGCCCTGACCGAGGAATACAAGGCCTTGGCCAATTTCGAATGGAAAGACATGTACGACTACACTGATGGTATGCGATACGCCATGAAAGGCCTCGCCGCAGCCAAAGGTGAAGTGGTGATGCCGGATGACCTCAGCAAGCGCCAGCTGGAGCCCCAGCACAGGGCTGCCCTCACAGATGCCCGCGGACAACTGATGGGCTATCTGGACGGCAACCGTGACCGGAATCCGAAAACTGCTGCCCATGCCCAGGCCATGTTCGACTGCTGGGCCGAACAGCAGGAAGAAAACTGGCAGTATGACCACATTGCCCATTGCCGGGACAGCCTGATGGCCATCCTGAAAGGCAAGGAATACAAGGCGGTCATGCCGATGGACGATGCGGCCTATCTGGTGTTCTTCGACTTTGACAAGTCTGTGGTCACCACGGCTGCAGGTGATGTCCTGAATACTGTTGTCAGCGACTTCCGCAAGGGCAGGCTGAACAGCATCCTGGTATCAGGCCACACGGATACATCCGGTTCGAACGCCTATAACCAGAAGCTGTCCGAACGCCGGGCCGCTGCTGTCAAGGCAGCCCTGATCGACCGGGGTGTTCCTGCCAACAGGATCGTCACCAGTGCCTATGGCGAAACCATGCCCATGATTGCCACGGGTGACAGCGTCCGCGAACCTTCCAACCGTCGTGGCGAGATCCGTTTCCGTTAAGTATCGAGACAACCGGACCGGCCACAAACCGGTCCGGATCTCATCCTGAAAAAACGCCGGTGCCCAAAAAGCACCGGCGTTTTTTTCTGACTGTTTCAGACCCATTTTCTTGTTGATGAAGTGAGTTTCTCCCGCTAGACAGAAGCCGGCTGTGGTTGACTGCAACATGGTGCCTGCGGGTGTAGCTCAATGGTAGAGCAATAGCCTTCCAAGCTGAAGACGGGGGTTCGATTCCCCTCACCCGCTCCATGTTCTGTCTTGAAAACGCCTGCTGTTCCTGTATTTTCAGGATCCTGAATTTACCTGCTTCCTGATGGAGTGAGACCCAGATGACCAAGACAAAATTCGAGCGTACGAAGCCGCATTGTAATATTGGTACGATTGGCCACGTTGACCACGGGAAGACGTCTCTGACGGCGGCGATTACGAAGGTTCTGGCGAAGAAGGGCCAGGCGG
>JALYJY010000096.1 GCA_030775045.1 Pseudomonadota bacterium
ATGCCAGGCAGGGGGATGCGGAACCAGCCCGTGTCCCAGAAATATCCTTCACTCTGGAAATGCAGGTTTCCATCTTTCTCAAAGACCTTCAGCTTCATGCCAAGGCCTTTACCCACGTATTCCAGCACTTCTCCGCGCGGGCTTTCCTTCATGTACGACAGGAACTCGACGGGCTGGCGTCCCGGCAGGCGATAGGTCCGGTGCTTGAACAGCAGGCCGGGCTGGTGTGGTTCGGAATAGACCCGGATATCCACGGGGAAATCCTTCGCCCGCCAAGGGATCAGGGCGCCCCTGACCATGGGATACGTCAGAGTGGCCAGGATTTTTCCGGGGAGGGAGCACCACAGATCTTCCAGAACGCCGGTGTATTTCAGGGGCGCGTGGACGGGCGGATTCTTCTCGAACCGCCGCTGGATATCAGGGTGGAGCCCCGACCAGGCCGCACCCATGATCTTTCTGAACAGCTCACCTTCGGAAGAGAGGGGCGTGGGAGAGGTCATCAGAGAGCGAAAACAGGAGGCCCGTCAACCGGGAGCACCTGGGGTGCAGGGCTATCCTGTGGAGCCGAAGACGGGCCAGAATTTACCGGTTGTTGCAAAAAATCTTCAGGCAACCGGACAGGGAGAATATCATATGCATCATCCATACATCACCTTTTGGTATTGGCAGAAATGAACATTGTACGGTCCCTAATCTAGCCCTGTTTTTCAGTTTCGGGGAGTCTTTTGATAGCTTCGTTCAGTGCCCCAGATCATATTGGCTATGGATTGTTCTCTGGCCATCTTTTCTCCATACAACAGAGATGGCTGATAAGGTGGTCCGGACAGGTTTGAACTGTGGCAGCAGCTCCGCACAGGCATTCTCAGCCGCTTCGCGGGTCGAAAAGCGGCCCACGGTCATGTGGCCCTTGTAACTGTCCGGATTTTTCAGAGTGTTTATGAGGTTGTTGTGGCTGTACAGGGCCTGATGCCAGGCGCGCAGTTTTTCAAGGACGGCATTGTCTGTTGTGGAGAGGAAGAGATAGCTTCCATCGTCTTCATGGACAAGAAACATGCGATCAAAAACGATGGTGATCTTTTGCTCCGTGGCAAAATCAGTGGCAACAATTTCTGCCAGTTCTTCCGGGCAGCAAAGCGACTGCGGAAAAAGGAGCGTAATGTGCGGCTCAATCTTGCCGCAGAGCGTGTCGTATTTCTTTCTGATGTTTTTTATGGAACGGCGGTCTTCGTATGAAAACTCCGGAAAAAGGACAATAAAACTGGCATCGGTGGGGTTCATGGAGGCCTAATTTTTAGGTTTTTTGGCGAACAAATTTTCCAAACAGGAAGTTTCCCATAAAAAGCAGGACTGGAGGGAACAATATAATTTTCAGCATCCACAGCCAATCCACATTGTGCAGGCGGCGAGGATAAGTATAAAAAGCCCATTTTGGCTCGAACAACAAAACGAATACAACAACAGCAGAAAACCAGAACACACTTAATGCAATAAGAAGCCTGTCTTGAAAGCTGGACAGATTAACAAAGGGAACTGTTTTGCCTAATTCATGCCAGCGGTTCTTTATGTATATGCCATTAATGATCCAGAGCAGAGGGTTTATCGATAATACAGTGCTGACAATAAACGCCGATCTATTACTTACTTCAGGCAGTCGACGTGGCAGGTTTGATAATACAGTGCTGACAATAAACGCCGATCTATTACGCCTGATTATGAAAACTCCCATGAAGGAATGGCAAGCAAGGAATATTCCCAGTGCAATCAGATTTTCAAATTTTCGACTGGGGACTTCCGAGGCCAGGTAAAAAACACCTAAAGCTCCAATCCCTGTGACTAAAAAAGATTGCATGCCGGTAAAATAGCCCCAGATATACCCTTTTAAATCAGGATATTTTTTATGCAGAGATATATCTTTTTTGATAGAAAAAACTAGAGAAATGAGAGCGCATATAAATACTATTGAATAGTATAAAGCATTCGGGTTGGCGAACATATCTGGATCCAAAAGTTGAAAGAAAGAATTCTTATCTGAAGCGGGTAGGGTTTCCAAAGGTGTTCTGATAGCATTACTTATTTGATCGCGCTTGTCATAAGGAAGCATTTAAGTTCCCGTTTTTGCAGTCTTTTTTTCGAATACATCCACACATTCCGCCATGGTGGTCGAGGCGCGGGTGATGGGATTGGTGAGGTAGAAGTTGTCAATGGCCAGCCCGAAGGGCGCGGGGTTCATGGTGCCGGGCTGTCCGAAGTTGGTCCACGGGGCAGGCTTTACAGTATCGATCTGGCCGAACACAGGGTTCACGGCCACCAGACGTTTGCGCACCTGGCTCAAGTTGTCATAGGGCAGCGTCTTGCCCAGTTTTTCTGATAGGGCGCGGAGGATTTTCCAGTCCTCTTTCGCCTCGCCCAAGGGGAACGCGGCCTGGCGGGCCTGCTGCACGCGGCCTTCCGTATTCACATAAGTCCCGTTCTTTTCAGTCCAGGTAGCTCCCGGCAGGATCACGTCGGCCCGGTGAGCTCCGCGATCGCCGTGGTGGCCCTGATAGATCACAAACGCTTTGCCCAGGCGGCTGGTGTCGATTTCATCGGCACCCAGCAGATAGACAATATCCAGATCGCCCTTGCCGGCGGCGTTGAGAATGCCGTTGGTGTCGAGGCCTTTCGCTCCCGGCACAAAGCCCAGATCCAAGGCACCCACGCGGGCTGCTGCTGTGTGGAGCACGTTGAAGCCGTTCCAGTCGTCGCGAATAATGCCTGTAGCCTCGGCGAAAGTACGGGCCGCAGCGTGAACCGCTAGGCCATCCTCGCGCTGCAGAGCGCCCATGCCCAGAATGATCATGGGATTTTTGCTGGCCGGTTTTTTGGCATCGGGCACTGTCATGCGCTCGATCAATCCTTGCAGAACAGCCGGCCCATCGCCCAAATAATCATACCGGTAATTCAGATCAATTTTCGGCCCTATGACGCCCACGCGCAGGCCACCCATCAGGGTGCGCTTGCGGATGCGGGCGTTGATAATGGCGGCTTCAATCCGCGGGTTCGTGCCAATCAGCATGATGGCATCGGCTTTCTCGATGCCTGTGATCGTAGTATTAAACAGATACCCGGCGCGTTGCGTCACATCGAACCGGGCGCCGTCCTGGCGGCAGTCCAGGTGGGGCGAGCCGAGCGCAATCATCAGATCTTTCAGCGCTACCATGGACTCTGCATCGCACAGATCGCCGGCCAGCGCGGCCATGCGCGAGCCGTTGGTGGCTTTCACTTTTTCAGTGATGACGGCAAAGGCTTCGTCCCACGTGGCGGGCTGGAGCTTACCATTACGGCGTACGTAGGGGCGATCGAGGCGCTGGCGCTTCAGGCCGTCCACGTGAAAGCGGGTCTTGTCGGAAATCCATTCCTCGTTCACGTCCTCGTGCAGGCGGGGCAGAACGCGCATCACCTCGCCCCCGCGCACATCCACACGGATGTTCGAGCCCACCGCGTCCATCACGTCCACGGTTTCCACCTTGCGCAGCTCCCACGGCCGCGCGGTGAAGGCATAGGGTTTGGACACCAGCGCACCCACAGGGCACACGTCGATCAGGTTCCCGGACAGTTCAGAGTCGATGGCTTTTTCAATGTAGGTGGTGATTTCCATATGCTCGCCGCGGTTTACGGCGCCGAGGTCGGACACGCCCGCGATCTCATCCGAAAAGCGGATACAGCGGGTGCACTGGATGCAGCGCGTCATATGGGTTTCGATGAGAGGACCCAAATTCTTGTCCGTGACGGCACGCTTTTCTTCCGTATAGCGGCTGCGATCAAAGCCGTAAGCCACAGCCTGGTCCTGCAGGTCGCACTCGCCACCCTGGTCGCAGATGGGGCAGTCCAGCGGGTGGTTGATCAGCAGGAATTCCATCACGCCTTTGCGCGCCTTGTGCACCAGCGGAGAGTCCGTCTTGATGACCATGTTGTCGCTGCAGGGCATGGCGCAACTGGCGATGGGTTTGGGGGCCTTTTCCATCTCCACCAGGCACATGCGGCAGTTGGCAGGTACGGACAAGCGCTCGTGATAGCAGAAGTGCGGGATCTCGATCCCCAGCTTCTGGCAAGCCTGGAGGACGGAGGTTCCGGCCTCGACCTCGATTTCATGTCCGTTGATGGTCAGTTTTGGCATGGTGCTGGCCCTGAAGGCGTGAAAACATCTGCCGGTGATGGATACACCAGGTCAGGGAAATTGTCACTCCGCCGTCTGTGCAGCGCGTCTTGCCGCATTGGAGGCCAGGTGGGCCTGGCGGGTCGGCTCAGGCAGGCGGTATCCCCGGCCCATGCGCAAGACCCACGCTACGGCCGTTTCCAGCGAGATGCGGTGCCCCGTGGAGACATAGACCGGGCTGGCCCTTTTGCGGGTCCGGACGGCCATTCCGATCGTTCGGCCTTTCCAGATCAGGGGGCTGCGGCTGCCGGGTTCGTCTGCTACCGGCGTTTCCACAGTGCCCACCAGGATGGACTTGGCCACGCCGATGGTGGGAATGTCCAGTACAACGCCCAGATGGCTGGCGATTCCCAGACCGCGTGGATGGCTGATACCATGACCATCCACGAATACCAGGTCAGGCTTTGCGGCCAGTTTTTCCCAAGCCTCCACCAAGGCCGGAACCTCGCGAAAGCCCAGAAAACCGGGCACATAGGGAAAGCGAGCCACGCCGGTGGCCGAGGCTGCAGTGACCAGACGTGCATCTGCCGCATCCAGCGTCACGAAAGCCGCATGGACAATGTGCGACGGATCCCGTGGATTGTGGCTGATATCAGCGCCGCCCACCAGCCGGACGGCGGGGAGATCATCGCGTGTTACAACCTTGGCGGCCAGATCTTTCTGGACACCCGTCGCCTCGGCCAGAGATCCGGGAAACAGCGCGGAGGAGGGAAGAGAGGTCACAGAACCAGCCTAAGTCCCTGATTTACAGGGACAACCTGTCCGGAAGGAGCAGGTGGAGGATCCCTCTGGAAAGTCAGCCCGGCCCGGGGAACATTGAAAAAGCCACTGAAGGTGAACTCCATATTCAGGTCGTCCGGCCACAGCCTGATGCGGACCCGGGATATATTCCGGATATATTTTCCCTCAGCGTCACAAAGGATCTCCGGTGCGTGCCCGGGAATCTTGAGACTCCAGGTTCCGTCAGCATTTTCCCGGACCCAGAGAGGCATATCATGCAGCTTCGAGAAAAACAGGGCGACAGGATATGTCCCTTTGTCCCGGCGCAGGATATTCCCTGTGTATGTCAGTCCGTCACAGACCGCGAGAACAGCTGCCCGGGAAGGGTTTCTGTATTTCGGATCCAGGCTGTCCGGATCACAGCCGGCCAGCTGTCCCGGCTGCAGTCTGAAAGGGCAGGGATCCCTGAAATTGACAGCATGGGCGTATGCTGTCGCGAACTCCAGAAGCAGGGGGTATGCAGTCCATTTTTCCGGGTTGAATTCCGGGGCTATGGTGTCCTTGTCCCGGGAAAAGCTTTCCGGCGGTTGCTGGTCTGCCTGCCTGACCGGAACCGCCAGGCAGATCCTGCTGTACACAGCTGTTGTCATGCTTGTACCACCCACTATCCACTACCCGCCAGAAACTGATTTTATGACATGCATGGGCGAAAGCAAAACGAAACCGCAGGGTGTTTCGTATGGACCGGGAGTTCAGGGCTGGCTGACCGGATCCAGAATAATCAGGTCATGCGGGTGGGACCAGTTCAGCAGGACCCGTGCCCGTTCTTCCAGCATGTCCGGGGACAGGGATGAGGGGCGCAGGTGGCGGGTCTGCTGTTCCAGGTCTGTGCGCCGGGCGTGGAGGGAGGCGAGAAGTTCCTCGGCCTGTCCGGCCTCGTTCCGCAGGCGGCTGTAGACGATCAGGCCGCGGGGTCCCTGGATGGCGTGATAGGTGAAATAGACCACCAGACAGACGCCCAGCACGGACCATATCCCCTGGACGGGCTTTCTGCTGCGGACGTTATGGATGATGGCGCGAATCGACATGTTCCGAATGAAGCACACCCGAGTCGCGGGGTCAAACACTCTGTCCGGTTATCCCTTCGCGAGGGCACGGCGCCCCAGAAAGCGGGCGGTGGCATCCAGCTGTTCCTCAATCCTGATCAGCTGGTTGTATTTGGCCATGCGGTCGGAACGGGACGCCGAACCGGTTTTGATCATGCCGCAGTTTGTAGCCACGGCCAGGTCGGCGATGGTGGAATCCTCGGTCTCACCCGAACGGTGGGACATGACGGCGCGATAGCCCGCCTTGTGGGCCATTTCCACCGTTTCCAGTGTTTCGGTCAGGGTGCCGATCTGGTTCACCTTGACCAGGATGGCATTGGCGATACCCTTGTCGATACCCTGCTTCAGGCGCTCCGGGTTGGTGACGAACAGGTCGTCGCCCACCAGCTGTACTTTATTCCCGATGGCCTCGGTCAGGGCTTTCCAGCCGTCCCAGTCATCCTCGGCCATGCCGTCTTCCAGCGACACGATGGGGTAGTTTTTCACCAGACTGGCCCAGTATTTCACCATGCCGTCGGACGTCAGGGTTTTGCCTTCGCCTTCCAGCACGTATTTGCCTTTTTTGAAGAACTCGGTCGCGGCGGCATCGATGGCCAGCGCCACGTCTTTTCCCGGTTTATAGCCTGCCGCCTCGATGGCCTGCATGAGGAAATCCAGCGCCTCGTCGGCAGAAGACAGGTTG
>JALYJY010000097.1 GCA_030775045.1 Pseudomonadota bacterium
TACTTCTGTCGACCCGGAAGAAATCAGGCGGTTTGCTGCCATGGCGGAGGAATGGTGGGATCCGGCGGGCAAATTCGGGCCGCTGCACCGTATGAACCCGGTGCGCCTGACGTGGATCCGCGACACCATTTGCCAGCAGACAGGACGGGATCCCCGGGCGCCGCGGCCGCTGGAGGGCCTGCGCATCCTGGATATCGGCTGTGGCGGCGGGCTGGTGGCCGAGCCTCTGTCCCGCATGGGGGCTGCTGTGACGGGAATCGACGCCGGTGAAAAGGCTGTGGAGATTGCCCGCCATCACGCAGCGCAGACGGGCGCGCAGGTGGATTACCGGGTCACTACGGCCGAGGCACTGGCAGCAGCCGGTGAAACGTTCGACGTGGTCCTGGCCCTGGAAATTGTGGAACATGTAGCCAGCATCCCCCTGTTCATGGAATCCTGTGCGGCGCTGGTGCGGCCGGAGGGCCTGCTGTTCGCCTCCACCATCAACCGCACGGCCCGGTCTTTTCTGATGGCCATCGTGGGGGCCGAGTACATCCTGCGCTGGCTTCCCCGCGGCACCCATTCCTGGAAAAAATTCCCCCGGCCGTCCGAGCTGGCCTCGGCCCTGCGCCCCTGCGGGCTGGAGGTGAAGGGGATTACAGGCGTGGTCTATGATCCGCTGAACAGGACTTTCAGCCTGTCGCAGAAGGATCTGGCCGTGAACTATATGCTGTGGGCTCAGAAGGTCAAACCCTCTGGACAGGCGGGACCGGGGTCGGTATAAGCCCGGGGTTCCCTTTGGGCCTGGGTAGCTCAGTCGGTAGAGCAGAGGACTGAAAATCCTCGTGTCGGCGGTTCGATTCCGTCCCCAGGCACCATTTCTTCCATAGCATCCTTCGCCTCTGGTTCGACAGGCTCACCATGAGGCTCAGGGGTTACAGAAAATCCTCATCCTGAGCTTGTCGAAGGATAGAGGGTTTTCTGGTTGTGCAAGAAAAGCCCATGAAAAACCCCCGCAGTATCGTCATCACCGGCGCGTCCAGCGGCATCGGCATGGCGCTGGCGCTGGAGTATGCCGCGCCCGGCGTGACGCTGGCCCTGACCGGGTGCGATCCCGGGCGTCTGAACCAGATACACGGGGCCTGTATTGCGAGAGGGGCCGCCGTCACTGCTGCCGTTCTGGATGTCCGGGACCGGGACGGACTGCAGACGTGGCTTCTGGATGTGGATGGAAAAACGCCTGTCGATCTGGTCATCGCCAATGCCGGAATCTCTGCAGGCACGGGAGAGGACGGGGAGACGGAATCCCAGGCCCGGGCCATCTTCTCCGTGAACGTAGACGGTGTTCTGAACACGGTGTATCCCCTGCTGGAGCCTATGATCCGCCGGGGCCGGGGGCAGGTTGCCATCATGTCGTCCCTGGCCTCGTTCCGGGGTTTTCCCGGCGCGCCGGCCTATTGCGCCGGCAAGGCAGCGGTGCGGGTCTGGGGCGAAAGCCTGCGGGTCGCCCTGAAGCCCCGGGGAATCGGCGTCAGCGTGATCTGTCCCGGCTTTGTGGATACGCGCATGACGGCGGTCAACCGCTTTCCCATGCCCTTTCTCATAAAGCCGGAGCAGGCAGCGGTCCTCATCCGCCGCAGGCTGTCCGCGAACCAGGGACGGATTGCTTTCCCCTGGCCCATGGCGCTGGCGGCGCGGATCCTGACAACCCTTCCGGCCGGACTGACCGACATTCTGTTGCGGGCCACGCCGCCCAAGGCAGCCCTTTCCCCGAAAGACTGATTCCCCTGGTCTTCCGGGGGGTAAACGGAACCGGAAGCCGGGATCATGGTTTTCCGGATGTACCCGTAATCCAGACCGGAGGATTCCCATGGCTGCCCGCAGATCACAGCGTTCTTCCGATACCCGTGCGGAGGAAACCGCAGAACCCCGCGCCCATCCCTTTGCGGCTCCCCCTTTCGCGACCGAGGCCCTGCACCGGTTCAGCGAGACGGCAGGACAGTCAGCGGGGCAGATGGGATCCCTGCTGTCCCACGGCATGAAGGCATCCGAGGATGTGACCCGGCACGCGACCCAGGGGATGGATGTGATGATCCAGTGCAGTACAGTCCTGGCGGACGGGGCCCAGTCGGCGCTGAAGGAGCTGGCGGGCTATGTCCAGGAGTCCATGCAGATGCAGATGAAGGCCATGACTGACATGATGCATGCCCATACCCTCCAGGAGATGCTGTCGGTCCAGGGTCGCATTGTGCGCGAGGAGATGGAGGCCTGCCTGAACATGGGCATCCGGATGTCCGAGCTTTCGGGGCGGACAGGAACCGACACAGTCCGCCGCCTGGCGGAATGCTGCGAGAGGACGGCCTTTTTCCATGACGAGCGTGCCGGCAGGGATACGGGCCAGAAAACCTGATCCTGTGTTTCAGGGAAAGCCGTCATGGGCAGGAAAAAGGTTCTGGTGATCGGTGGTTCCGGGTTTGTGGGGCAGGCGCTTGTTTCCCTGCTGACCCCGTTTTACAGCGTTTACGTTCTGGGCCGCGGCCGCCATCCGGTCCTGTCCGCAGGAACCCGTTTGCTGTCGGCCGACCGGTACAGGCCGGAGCAGCTTTATGCCGTGGCAGCCGCAGCTGGCCCTTTTGATACTGTGGTTGATATCTGCCCCTCTCACAGGCCTGACACGGAAAACGTGTGGAATGCCTTCAGCGCCGGGGCGAGCCACTGGATATCCATCAGCTCCGTGGCTGTTTACAGGCGGTCTCCGGGGCTTTTTCCTGCGGAAGGACATCCGGTCGGCGGGAGCAGGGCGTGGGGTGACTATGGCCGTGGAAAAAGCAGATCCGATGAATTCCTGATCCAGGCCGTGTCAGGCCGCACGGCGGCCGTAACCATTTTCCGGCCTGTCTATCTGTATGGTCCGCGAAATTCCTTTTACCGGGAGGCTTTTGTCTGGGACCGGATTGCGTCAGGGCAGGATATCGTCGTGCCGGGCCGTGGCCAGGCGCCTGCCCAGTTCCTGCATGTGCAGGACCTGGCGCGTGCAGTCGTGCTGGCCCTGCGAAAACCTCCGTCCCGCCTGGCGGTCTATAACATCGCCGGAGATGAAATCATATCACTGGGGGAATGGGTGGAGATGCTGGCCGATATTGCCGGAGCGGGAAAGGCGCGGATCCGGAACATGATTTTTCCAGGCCACCCGTTCCCCTTTGCGGATGTGGCCTGCTGCGCCGATACAGCCGCGGTCCGCCAGCAGTTGCGCTGGGAGCCGGATTATCCGCTCAGGGAAGGATTTGCGCAGACATTCCTGACGTGGACTCCTGCCGCGACGCGTTCTGCCTTTCCGCCTGCTTTTGCCGCCGCCGCTCCCTGACAGCCATTTCTTTTGCCTTTGGCAACAGTATGCTATGACCCCGGCAGAAAGCAGCATGGAGGGGTCGTGTTCACCGGAATCATCACCGATGTGGGGGCCGTTACCGCTGTGGAGCGGCGCGGAGACGTGCGCTTTTTCATCCGCACGGCCTTTGATCTGCAGGCTGTGTCCCTGGGTGCGTCCATTGCCTGCAGCGGCGTGTGCCTGACGGTCGTGGAGAAAAAGGGGGAGGTTTTTGCCGTGGATGTCTCCGCCGAGACCCTGTCAAAAACTACCGTGGGATCATGGGCGGCGGGAACGCCTGTGAATCTGGAGCGCAGCCTGAAGCTGGGGGACGAGCTGGGCGGCCATCTGGTCTATGGCCATGTGGACGGGGTGGGCGAGGTTGTATCTGTAAAGTCCGAAGGGGACAGCCAGCGGTGGACGTTCCGCATCCCGGAGCCGCTGGCCCGCTTTGTGGCCTCCAAGGGCTCCATCGCCCTGAACGGTGTCTCCCTGACGGTGAACGAGGTCCAGGGCGCGACCTTTGGCGTGAACCTGATTCCCCATACCCTGACGCACACTACCTTCGGGACCATGAAACCGGGCGATCCGGTGAACGTGGAGGTGGACATGCTGGCCCGCTACGTCGCCCGCCTGAACGAGGTCAGGGGGTAGCAGCAGGCCCCTGCGGCCCGGCCAGAATTTCCGTACAGGCCGGGAAGTAGAGAGTTCTGATGCTGGTGGTTTCTGTCTCCCAGTCGGGATACCGGCGACACAGTTTCCGGGGTCTGGAGCCGCACATTCCCAGGGCCATGCTCAGGACCTTTTCTGCGTCCGGCATCAGGGTCAGCAGATCACGGCACATCCGTCCGGCTGTTGCGTAAATACCTTCCTGATCGTGAATCGGGGTTTCAAAGGTGCTGACCCCCTGGCATTTCTCCTCATACCCTGGGTCGCCCCTGAATCCTGCTGCCGTGAATGCCGGGTTTCCGGCCAGGTTGCAGGACAGGACGTGGATCCGGGTCATGACAAGGCTGGCGGCTTCGTCTGCCCTTTCTGTCCGTTTACCCAGAAGATCGTCCGGAATGGTTTCTCCGTCATTCTGCAAGGCCTCCCAGGCCGGCTGCTGTCCCAGCAGAAGGTCCTTCAGTTCCTCGAACCTGTCCACCCCAATCCTGTCAAAAGCTTCTGCCTTTTCCCTTGCGGCAAGGACTTCCGGAGAATGCCGGTCAGGATCCAGAATATCCTCCGTGCAGGTATTGTATTTTTCTGACCTCTGACCCCAGAGCTCGCTGATAACTGGATCCTGATTGCCCTCAATGACGGGATTCCGGCCCTTCAGCTGGGGATACTTCTGGTCCAGTTTCTCGTTACATTCCCTGTTTGCCCGGGCTATCAGGGCTCTTTCTGCGCCTTCCCGTCCTTTTTCGATGGCTTCGAGCCGGCTGTAGGCCTGACGCATCTGCGCCAGCCGGGTTTCGGTAATGGTTTTCCCGGAAGGAACGCCTGCGTCCGGAGAGGGATGCCGGGGTTCGGGGGCAGGCGCGGATGGTGCAGTTCCACCATCCGGCTTTGTCATTGTCTGCGCCAGGACAGACGGGGTTTCGTCAGAGGGGCTTTCACACAGGGCCAGAAGGGCTCCTGCCGTTATACCGCCGGCCACAATCAGCCAGTTGCGTTTCTGCATGTACCATTGCACAGCCATGGTGCCACCTCCTGTAAAAAGGTCCGGACAGCGTATCGTGCTGTTTTATTTTCAGGAAGGACAAGTCTTGACGGCCGGGGAGCAAGTCGATACCTGTTCCGGCCAGACAGGGAAGGCAGAGAGACTCCGTGGCCAGAAAGAAAAAGCCGGAAAAGACACCCGAAGCGGCGCCGCCCCGCAAGGTCAGGCGCACCGGCTCGGCTCTGGCACGGCGCAGCGCGGCCCGTCTGGCTGCGGCCCAGCTGCTGTACCAGAAAGATCTGACCGGTGCGGCCGTGGAAAAGGTTCTTTCAGACTACAGGGACCACTGGCTGGGGACCGAGCTGGAAGGCGAGAAGTATGTCACAGCGGACGAAGAGCTTCTGGGAAGCATTGTCCGCGGAGTGACGGAGCGGCAGGCGGATATCGACAGCATGGTGACAGGGGCCATTGTCTCTGCGGACGGGGAGGGGGGCAGGGTTCACCTGGAACCTGTGCTGCGGGCCATTCTGCGGGCCGGAACCTGGGAGATCCTGTCCTGTCCGGAAACCCCCACCGGCGTTATCATCAATGACTATGTGGATGTGGCGCATGGCTTTTTTGGCGGGCGCAGTCCGTCCCTGGTCAACGCGGTTCTCAAGCGCCTTGCGCAGACCTTGCGGGACAGTTCTTCCGGATAGCGGAAAGTTCTGAAAATCTGTATCTGCTGCAGCGCAAGGTTCGGGAGAACATTATCCATGCCTGTCATCCTGAAGGAGCGCGTCAGCGCGACTGAAGGATCCTGTTTCTGCAAGAAAGATCCTTCGCTGCGCTCGGGATGACAGGAATTTCTGAAATCCCTGGACTCTCTCTGCCTCTGCGGTGAAACAGTCTTTGATACGCACCCTCTTGCCTTGTGCTCCGGATTTGGGCATTTTGGTTTTCTGCCGTTCCGGCAGGTTCTGGTTAAAACGATTTCTGCAAGGATGAACCCCATGAATTCCATGGCGATGTATTTTTCCCTGGTGATGGCCAGCGGAGTTCTGGCGCTTCTGTACGGTCTGTACGCAGGCCGCAAGGTCATGAAGGCTCCCGCCGGCAATGCCAGGATGCAGGAAATTGCCAGCGCCATCCAGGAAGGGGCAAAAGCCTACCTGAACCGCCAGTACATGACCATTGCCGCTGTGGGCCTGGTTCTGGGGATTGCCCTGGGAGTTATCCTGGGACGCTGGGTCGCCATCGGATATTTCACGGGCGCCATCCTTTCGGCGCTGGCGGGCTATATCGGCATGAACGTGTCGGTCCGCGCCAACGTGCGTACGGCCGAAGCCGCCCGCAGCGGTCTGGAAACGGCCCTGGACATTGCCTTCAAGTCGGGAGCCATCACCGGCATGCTGGTCGTGGGCCTCGGGATCATCGGCGTTTCCGGGTACTACTGGATCCTGACCTGTTTTGAGATTGAACAGGGGAAAATGCTGGAAGCCCTTGTGGCCCTGGGCTTCGGGGCGTCCCTGATTTCCATTTTTGCCCGTCTGGGCGGCGGCATCTTCACCAAGGGCGCCGATGTGGGCGCGGACATGGTGGGCAAGGTCGAGGCCGGCATCCCCGAGGATGATCCGCGCAATCCCGCCGTGATCGCCGACAACGTGGGCGACAACGTGGGCGACTGCGCCGGCATGGCCGCGGACCTGTTCGAGAC
>JALYJY010000098.1 GCA_030775045.1 Pseudomonadota bacterium
GCATCCCCCTGCCTGGCATTTTCACGCCCGGTGATACCTACCTGACCCACGTGAACGAGGCCGAAAACCGCTTTCGCATCAGCATCGTCATCACCCACCGGCTGTTCGGGAAAATGTTCACCCAGGCGGGCGTGTTTTACGAAGTCCGGGACTGATGACAAAGTGCGTTCTGATCCTGGGGGCTTACGGTACTTTTGGCGCCCACATTACCCAAAAACTGGCGGAAGAGCCGGACCTGCAGGTGATCATCGCGGGCCGGTCGGAAGAGAAATGCCGAACCCTGGCAGAGCGTTTCAGGGACGCGCCTAACCCGCCGCAGTGGAGGGCACTGGACATCTACCGGGATCTGCCAGCGGCACTGAAAGCCCTCACGCCGGACATTGTGATCCACACCTGCGGCCCCTTTCAGGGACAGGGCTATGCGGTGGCGCAGGCCTGCATCGACCAGGGCAGCCATTACATCGACTTGGCCGACGGGCGGGCATTTGTGGCCGGCATCGGTGCTCTGGATGAGAGAGCCAGAGCGAAAAGCATCGCCGTTATCAGCGGCGCCAGCTCCGTCCCCGGCCTGACGTCGGCGGTCATCGACCACTTTCTGCCGGCGTTCGGGAAGATCACATCAGTTCGTTATGCCATCTCCACCGCCCAGAAGCCCGGCCCCGGACTGGCCACCACGGCAGCCGTGCTGGGCTATGCGGGAAAACCCTTCACTACCCTGGACAACGGACAGTGGACAACCGTGTACGGCTGGCAGGATCTGCACAGCCACACCTTTCCCGGACTGGGCCGCCGGTGGCTGGGCAACTGTGATATTCCCGATCTGGAGCTGTTCCCGCAGCGCTACCCGGACCTGAAGACTATCCGCTTTTCAGCGGGCCTTGAACTGCCCGACCTGCAGCTCGGTCTGTGGAGCCTGTCCTGGCTGGTGCGTGCCGGCCTTGTGAAAAACCTGGGACGGTACGCTCGCCTGATGCTGAAGGCGTCCCGCCTGTATGACCGGTTCGGCAGCGACCGCAGCGCCTTTTACATGGAGCTGTCCGGCACCGACGCGGCAGGTGTGCCGCAGACAAAGACCTTCTTTTTGCTGGCCGGATCAGGTCACGGACCCTTTATTCCCGCCACCCCCGCCATCCTGCTGACAAAAATGCTGGCGAGAGACCAGCTGCACCGCCGCGGCGCGTTCCCCTGTATGGGACTCATCACCCTGTACCAGTACCTGGAAGGCTTAAAGGGACTGGATGTGCGGCGTGTAATTTATTAACAATCGCAATGTATAAACGAACCTTGTCATTTCCTGACATCCGGGCCTTTTGCCAGGGACTATATGCCCTTTTTTCCAGAACACTTTTCCCACAGTCTGCGCAGGCTGGGCAGCCCCAAGGTTGACAGCACATACCCCATAACGGGGACACAGGCGGCCAGATACCATTGGGGAGAAGGAACCCACGTATACAAACAGGATGCTGGCGCATACCCAGGTGACAAGGCATATGGCCAGGCCCCGCGTGAGGCTGGTCTCCCACGTCTTGTCCAGGGAAACCTTCTGGTGTTTCGCTGTTCAACAGCGGCAATCCGTTCCTCAACTGTGCCCATGCATTCCCGCTTACAAAGTCCGCGCGATCTGCTCGACTTCGAAGCACTCGATCATGTCACCCTGGCGGATATCGTCGTAATTCTCAAAGGCCATCCCGCACTCGAACCCGTCGCGCACTTCCTTCACCTCGTCCTTGAAGCGCTTGAGGGTTTTCAGCTTGCCCTCGTGGATCACCACGTTGTCGCGCAGCAGGCGGACACCGGCACCACGCTTGACCACGCCTTCGGTGACCATACAGCCGGCCACCTTGCCAACCTTTGTGATGTTGAACACCTCGCGGATTTCCGCATAGCCCAGGAACTTCTCGCGCAGTGTGGGCGCCAGCATTCCGGACAGAAGGCCTTTGATATCATCCAGGATGTTATAGATGATCGAGTAATAGCGGATGTCGATGCCATCCCGCCGGGCCATTTCGCGGGCCTGGGGATTGGCGCGCACATTGAAGCCGATGATGGCAGCCTTCGACGCATTGGCCAGCGTCACATCGCTTTCGTTGATAGCGCCGACCGAGGACTGAAGGACGCGGACGCGTACCTCTGACCCCTCGGGCGCCAGCTTTTCCAGCGCAGTGGAAATAGCCTCGACCGAACCCTGCACGTCGCCCTTGATGACGACGGGCAGTTCCTTGACGTTGCCGGCCTTGATCTGCTGGAACATCTGCTCCATGGACCCGCGGGCCGAGGCCACAGTAGCGGCCTCACGCTTCTTGCGCTGGCGGAATTCAGCAACCTCACGGGCCTTGGCCTCGTTCTCCACGACAACCAGTTCGTCTCCGGCCAGCGGGGTTCCGTTAGCGCCCAGAACCTCGACAGGCATGGAGGGCGTGGCCTCCTCGACAGAGGCCCCCTTGTCGGTGACCATGGCCCGGACCCGGCCCCATTCACTGCCAGCCACGAAGATATCGCCCACACGCAGTGTGCCGCGCCGGACCAGAACTGTAGCCACAGACCCGCGCCCGCGTTCCATCCGCGCCTCGACGATAACGCCTTCAGCGGAACGGTCCGGATTGGCCTTCAGATCCAGGATTTCTGCCTGGAGCAGGATAGCTTCTTCCAGTTTTTCCAGTCCCCGGCGGCCCTTGGCGGAAACCTCCACAGCCAGAATATCGCCGCCCATTTCCTCGACGACCAGTTCATGCTGCAGCAGCTCCTGCCGGACCCGGTTCGGGTTGGCCGCGGGCAGGTCGATCTTGTTGATGGCTACCACAATGGGGACTTTGGCGGCCTTGGCATGGTTGATGGCCTCGACCGTCTGGGGCTTGATCCCGTCGTCGGCCGCCACCACAAGAACCACCACGTCGGTGACGTTGGCGCCGCGGGCGCGCATTTCCGTAAAGGCTTCGTGGCCGGGCGTGTCGATAAAGGTGATCTTCGCACCCGACGCCAGGGTCACCTGATAGGCCCCGATGTGCTGGGTGATGCCCCCGGCCTCACCACTGACCATGTCGGTATGGCGCAGGGCATCCAGCAACGACGTCTTGCCGTGGTCCACATGGCCCATGACGGTCACCACAGGCGCCCTGGGGGTCAGGTTTTCCGCTGTATCTGCGCTGCCTTTCAGGCCCAGTTCCACGTCAAATTCGGATACCCGCTTCGGTTTGTGTCCCAGTTCTGTGACGATGAGTTCTGCTGTGTCAGCGTCGATATTCTGGTTGATGGTGGCCATCATGCCCATACGCATCAGGATCTTGATCACATCAGCGCCGCGCTCGGCCATACGGTTGGCCAGTTCCTGCACCGTCAGGAATTCGGGAATGGTCACATCGCGGCTGACCTTTACAGGTTCCTGGGTGGCGCCCGCCTGGCGCTTTTCACGCTCCCGCGCACGGCGCATGGACGCCATGGAACGGACGCGGGGCCTGCCGATACCGGCGTCGCCGTCCTCGTCACCTGTAACCTGGCTGACGCTGATCTTGCCTGAACGGCGTTTGTCATCCCCGCGCGGACGGGTTTCCGGCTGGGCCGGCGCCCTTCCGGGAGCAGCCCTGCCACCGCCGCCACCTCTGCGGGAACGTCTGGAACTTCCCTCTTCCTCTTCCATGCCAGGTGGGGCCGGATGATCTCCGGGACGGCCGCGACCGGGAGCCGCAGACGGTGCATCAATGGCGGCTGCGCGCATGCCGGAGGCTGAGCCACCGGCCCGGCCCTGGCGGATACTGTCACTTCCCCCCGCCGGCTTCCGGCGATGGGCTTCCTGTTCGCTGTGCCGGCGCTGGCTGGCCTCGGCGGACGCCTTTTCATCTTCCCGGATCTGGCGCAGCTCTTCCATTTCCCGCCGGCGCAGATCCTCTGCGCTCAGGGGTCCCGACCTTGTGGGGGAAATTCCGGCAACAGGGGCGGATCCAGAGATATCTTCCCCGACAGATCCGGTTTCTGTATCTCCGGTCTCCTCTGTATAGCCGGCGTTTGAATCATCCTCGCGCGGCGCTCCGCGCAGGGCCCGGACGCGGGCTTCCTTCTCCTCGCTGGTCAGTCCGCGGGCGGAGGTGGAAGTCACAACCCGTACACCACCTTTTGAACGGGTTTTCTCAACAGGCTGTGCGGCCTCTGCAGCTTCCGGAGCCCTGTCGCCGGCCCGTCTTTTTTTGACCTCAACGGCAACGGTTTTGGACCGGCCGTGGGAAAAGCTCTGCCGCACGGATCCCGCGGCTCCTTCTGTCCTGGCGGCCGGCTTTGCGCCTTTCAGCTCCAGCGTTCCCTTGCCGAGGCTCAGGGTTTTTTTCTGGTCCTGTTTGGTGCTGTCAGTCATGGGCGTGCAGGCTCATCCGTCATTGCTGTGCCGGGCCGGAAGACGGCACCGACGGTTCATGGGTGTCCGGGAGAATTCCCGTATATCTTTTCACCTCTGCCAGAAAATTCCGTGCCAGGGCCCCCTGGAAAAGAGCGACATGGATAATCCTGTCACGACCACATACGCTGCCAAGGGCGCTGCTGTCAAAAGATTCCGTAACAGTTTTCCCGGCGGCAAGGCCCTGGATTTTGTTCCTGCCATCCGCTCCGGCATCACTGGCTGTCAGGATGACCTCGGCCCTCCCTGAACGCAGGGCAGCATCCACATTGTCAAAGCCGAAGACCATCTGGCCCGCCCGGCGGGCAAGACCCAGTAGATCCAGGCATCGCTGACGCAGCAGGGTTTCCACAAGGGCAGGCAGGTCGCTGCCAGCGCGAACCGGCTTGCGGGCAGCCCGGCTGAACAGGTTTTTGCGGATGGCCGTCTCCAGAATATCCCGCCGGGCCTGGACCCAGTAGCCGCGTCCCGGAAGGGAGGCCGCCAGGTCAGGAACAACATGGCCATCCGGAGCGGCAACAAAGCGGATCAGGGTGTCCCTGCTGTCCACGGCCCCGGTGACAATGCACCGGCGCAGGGGGCTGCGCAGCCCGCCTACATTCTCGGGTTCTTCTGGATCAGGTCCTTCGGCAGAAACCTCCGGCGACGCCATGACAGGGCAACCCCTTCATCACTGTGCGGAGTCCGCGGAACCACCAAACCAGTGGGCGCGGGCCTTCATGATGATATCGTTGGCCGCCTCTCCGGTCAGGGCGTCCTTGCCCAGAATGTCCAGAAGCTCATCCCCGGCCAGATCCGCTAGGTCATCCAGCGTCTTCACGCCGTTCTCACCCAGCTTCACCAGCATATCGTCATCCAGGCCGTCAATACCGGACAGGGCGGGATCCAGCCCCAGCTCGGCCTTGCGGGAAGACAGGACAGCGGTGCGGTTTTCCAGCCACGTGGCAGCGCGCTGTTTCAGCTCGGCGGCAATCTCCGGATCAAATCCCTCGATTTCGGCCAGCTCCTCGACCGCTGCTGCAGCAACTTCCTCCACGGACCCGAACCCTTCGGCCACAAGCAGGTGCCCTATGACCTCGTCAATATCCAGGGCCTCGATGAACCTGCTGGAGCGGTTTTTCATCTCCTCGGTCCGGCGTTCGGATTCCTCGGCCTCGGTCATGATGTCGATATCCCAGCCGGTCAGCATGGACGCGAGGCGCACGTTCTGTCCGCGCCGGCCGATAGCCAGGGACAGCTGCTCATCCGGCACCACAACATCCATGCGGCTTTTGTCCTCGTCCAGGACCACCTTGGCCACCTCGGCCGGCGCCAGGGCGTTCACCACGAATGTGGCCGCGTCCGACGACCAGGGAATGATGTCCACCTTTTCGCCCTGCAGCTCGGCCACAACGGCCTGGACCCTGCTGCCGCGCATACCGACGCAGGCGCCCACAGGATCAATGGAGCTGTCGTTGGACAGGACGGCAATCTTGGCGCGGGAGCCGGGATCACGGGCCACGGCCTTGATCTCGATAACCCCGTCATAGATTTCCGGCACTTCCTGGGTGAACAGGCGGGCCATGAACATGGGGTGGGAACGGGACAGGAAGATCTGCGGCCCGCGCTGTTCCTGGCGCACGTCGTGGATATAGGCGCGCACCCGGTCGCCGGTCTTGAAGTGCTCGCGCGGCAGGCACTCGTCGCGGCGCAGGACAGCCTCGGCCCGGCCCAGATCGACCGTCACGTTGCCGAACTCCACGCGCTTGACGATGCCGCTGACCACCTCGCCAACCCGGTCCCTGTACTCGTTGTACTGGCGCAGGCGCTCGGCCTCGCGGACCTTCTGGACAATAACCTGCCGCGCCGTCTGGGCAGCGATGCGGCCAAACTCGATGGGCGGCAGATCCTCGACCAGTGAGTCACCGACCTTGATATCAGGCTGGATACGCTGTGCATCCGGCAGCAGGATCTGGACGGCATCCTGACCTTCCTCGATGGCTTCCACAACCAGCCGGTACCGCTGCAGGCTGATCCGGCCCTGCCGGCGATCAATACTGACACGGATATCGTTGTCCTGGCCGTATTTGGCCCGGCCTGTCTTCTGGATGGCCTGTTCCATGGCCTCCAGCACCTGTTCACGGTCGATGCCCTTTTCCCGGGCCACTGTGTCTGCAACCTGCAACAATTCCATGATCTGCTGTCCTGTCTGCTGGTGGTTAATCGTGATCCTGTTCCGCGTCTGCGTTTCCGTCTGTATGTC
>JALYJY010000099.1 GCA_030775045.1 Pseudomonadota bacterium
TCGCCACACGCTACGCCAAACGCGCACGCAACTTCGCAAGCCTCATCTACCTCACAGCTTCCATGCCCTGGTTAAAATAAATGTCAACAGGGCCTAGACACTCTGCCAGTACAACAGCCTGTAGTAACAATTCTTCCAAAAGATGGCCTTGTACATTGATCCTACAATGCTTCAGCTCCCCATAGGAGGAATCTTACAAAACAGATTCTTCCATATGGTGGAGTCTGAAAGCATTGTTGGTGAAACTGTCTTAAGCTATAATTCTGGAAAATATTTTTTCAAAAAGGCAGATCATGCAAAAAAATATTCTCCCCGTTTTTGCATTACTGTTTTGCCTGTCCGCCGTCACAGCCCCGGCCCAGGAGAGCATAAAAAACCCCCTGATTGATGTGAAGGCTTTTGAGGCCATCTCACAGGAAGCCCTGAAGCTGCGCGAACAGCGGCGCATTGATGTGAAGACCTTCATGGAAATGGCGAAAGATCCCAACACCATCATCCTGGATGCGCGCAGCAAGGGCAGATATGACATGAAGCATATCAAGGGGGCCATCAACCTGAACATCGCTGATTTCGCTGAAAGAACACTTGCCGAAAAAATCCCCTCCAGAGAGACGCGCATCCTGATCTATTGCAACAACAACTTTATCAATGACAGCGAGGCCTTCATGACAAAAGCCATGCCTGTCTCCCTGAACATTCCCACGTTCATCAACCTGTACGCCTATGGGTACAAAAACGTCTATGAACTGGGCCCGGCAGAGGATGAAAACAGCACCGTACTGGAATTTGAGTCGAGCCTGCCCATGCTGGATATAAAAGGGTAACTGGATCCCGGATCGCGCTACGCTTGTCCGGGATGACAGAAACAGAAAAGGTTTATGTCGCCGCTGTCTCCATTGCCTTCAGCCCCAGGCGTTCAAACAAATTCTGGTCGCGGTTGTGGTCGGGGTTGGGAGTCGTCAGCAATTTGGGGCCCATGAAGATGGAGTTGGCGCCGGCCAGGAACGCCAGGGCCTGAAGCTCGTCGCTCATGGTCTCGCGCCCGGCGGACAGGCGCACCATGGATCTGGGCATCATGATGCGGGCCACAGCGATCGTGCGCACAAACTCCAGCGGATCGATTTCCTTTTCCTGATCCAGTGGCGTGCCTTCTACCTTCACCAGGCGGTTGATGGGCACGCTTTCAGGATGCGGGGCCTGCCGCGCCAGAGCCACCAGAAATCCCGCGCGGTCGCGGCGGCTTTCGCCCATGCCAACGATACCGCCGCAGCACACCTTCATGCCTGCGTTACGGACGTGGGAGAGAGTATCCAGGCGCTCCTGGTACACGCGCGTGCTGATGATATCGGTGTAGTATTCGGGTGAGGTATCCAGGTTGTGGTTGTAGTAATCCAGACCCGCATCGGCCAGGCGCAGCGCCTGGTTTTCCGTCAGCATGCCCAGGGTCATGCAGGTCTCCAGCCCCAGGGCGCGCACGCCCTCGACCATTCTGCACATCTGGCCCACGTCGCGATCTTTCAGTTCCCGCCATGCCGCGCCCATGCAGTAGCGGGACGCACCGGCGGCCTTCGCTTCCTGCGCAGCCTGCACCACATCGGCCACGTCCATGGTTTTCGTGGCTTTCACGCCAGTGTTGTGCTTCGCGCTCTGGGGGCAATAAGCACAGTCTTCCGGACATCCGCCCGTCTTGATGGACAGCAGGGTGGACAGCTGCACCTCGTTGGCCGGAAAATTCTGCCGGTGGATCTGCTGGGCCCGGAACAGCAGGTCACTGAACGGGAGGGCGAACAGGGCCTCAACGTCCTCAACAGACCAGTCGTGGCGCGGGGCGGTCACAGCACAGGATGTCATGGGAACTCTCCGGAACAGATCAGGAAGGCACCTTGGCCGAAAAGGCCGGCTGAGTCAAAGTGGATGGCCCTTCTGGTCCGTTTCCTCTTTCCCGTCGGGTTTTTCCTCGCCCTCCACCACCCTGTATTCATGGATCATGGTCATGACATCACTGTCAGGCATGCCCCAGATTTTCAGGGTATAGCCGGCCATGGCCAGAGCCAGTTCCCTCTCGCCCATGGCAGCCATGCGCACCCCGCGCCGTTCCATCTCTGACACATCCGCCTCGGTATGCACCCTGGCCACAATCTCGCATGAGGGATTCAGCTCCCGTGCAATGTCCAGAACCCGCCGGCTGTGCAGACCGTGGGGCGTGGCCACGATCAGGACACCGGCGTGACTGATGCCCGCGGCTTCCAGAATACGGGGAGAGGCCGCATCACCCCAGATCACATTCATGTTTTCCCGGCGCAGGACTTCCACCAGACGGCGGTCACGCTCGACAATCACGCAGGGGATGCCCAGTTTTGACAGGGTTCCGGCAATGATGCTGCCCACGCGCCCGTGTCCTACAATGATGACATGTCCGGGCGTACCGGCCACAGGAGCAGCAGGCGGCGGGGAAGGCTCTTCCGGTCTGCGGCGGTGAAAGCGCGGATGGGTGGCAAACCAGAACGAGACATGCTCGACGTGCGACACAATCAGGGGATTGATGGCGATCGACAGCAGCGCGCCGGCCAGGATCAGGTCCCGGCCTTCCGGCGGCAGCAGACCCAGACTGACCCCCAGGCCCACCAGGATAAAGGAGAACTCCCCGATCTGGGCCAGACCGGCCGTGACTGTCAGGGCAGAATGCAGGGAGCGGCCCCGGGCCATCATGGTCAGGAATGTGGGGACTGACTTCAGGAGCAGGATGATGGCCAGGACAACCAGAACCTCCCACGGCTGGCGCACCAGGATGGACGGATCGAACAGCATGCCCACCGATACGAAAAACAACACCGCAAACGCATCCTGCAGGGGCAGGGAGTCTGTTGCCGCCTGATGGCTGAGGTCGGATTCGCTCAGCACCACGCCGGCGAAAAAAGCCCCCAGCGCCAGCGACACATCAAACAGCGAGGATGAGGCCCAGGCGATCCCCAGGGCGCAGGCCAGCACGGACAGGGTGAACAGCTCACGCGAGCCGGTCCTGGCCACCCTGGACAAAAGCCAGGGAAGGCTTCTCTGTCCTATTACCAGGATCAGGGCGATGAACAGCGCCACCTTGCCGCAGGTCAGAAGCACGTCGCCCAGAAGCTCGATCCCCGCTTTCTGCCCCGCCAGCGAGGGCAGAAGAACCAGCGCCAGGATCATGGCCAGATCCTCAACGATCAGCCAGCCGGTGGAGATGCGCCCCTCGACCGTGTCAAGAAGGTGCCGCTCCTCCAGCACGCGCAGGACCACAATCGTACTGGCCACGGACATGGCAAGACCCATCAGGATCCCCGCCTGCCAGCCCCATCCCCACCACACACCAAGACCGACACCGGCCACAAGACAGACCGAGATCTGGGAAATGGCGCCCGGAACCGCCGTTTTCCACACGGACAACAGATCCCTGATAGAAAAATGCAGGCCGACCCCGAACATCAGCAGGATGACGCCGATTTCGGCCAGCTGGCTTGCCAGGTCACTGTCAGCCACAAAAAAGGCAGGGGTAAACGGCCCCAGCGCCACACCGGCCAGCAGATAGCCCACCAGCGGCGGCAGGCGCACAAGTCTGGCCCCGTAGCCAAAGGCAAAGGCCAGGACAAAACTGGCAACAATCGTAGCGATCAGGGATGTGCTGTGAACCATGAGACCCATTGAATCCCAAAATCCGGGCCGTGGCAATTCCCTTTCAGGAGAAATCTGCCGACAGCTTCTGACAGGGATTATGCAGCCGGTTTTTCACGATAGTCGGCAAGAATAATGGCAGGCCGGGGACACAGGCCATCAGCCCTTTCCGTCAGCACCCGGACATGGGTGCCCAGATCCCCCAGCAAGCCGTAATGCCTTTTCCATGCAGCAGCAAGACGATAGAAAATTTCACCTGCAAGACCTGCACACCCTGTTGCAGATGCACGGTCAGATCCATCCGGCAGCAGGGGGGCCGGATTTCGGGAAACAGCATCCAGGGCTTCGCGGCATTCCCTGAGATAAAAAGCTGCCAGAATCATCCTGACAGGCGAACAGCAGGGCTCGGCACCTTCTTCAAGACGCGGGGGAAGATCCATAAACACCAGCTCAGCGCCGGACAGCAGCGACAGGCAATCTTCGGCCTTTCTGACGGGCCTGCGCAGGGTCTCAGGATTCAGGGCGCTGTACAGCAGAAACCCCAGGACATCCCGCCTCTCCATGAATTCCTGCGAGACCGTGGACCGTGGCCGGACCAGGCCCTGCAGTTTCTGGACCACACCACGTCCGCCAGACCGGCCAAACCAGGCAAGAATCCCGGTTTCCGGTACGGGGACATGTTTCATTCTCCCACGCAGCTCACCTGTCAGGCTTTCCAGGGAAATAACCCTGCTATAACCACGATTTTCCCAGCTTTGCAGGAGAGGGGCATTCTGTGTCCCCGCTGCTTCTGCATAACCCGGCCTGTCCCCGATGACGGACAGAAGGGAAGAGGTCAGGACAACGGGAAGGATCCCGCCCTGCCCACAGGCCGCCATCGGACTGACATAGGATTCTTCAGGGTTCCAGCCGTTCAGTCCGTTACCGG
Source organism: Pseudomonadota bacterium (assembly GCA_030775045.1). Classification (NCBI taxonomy): domain Bacteria; kingdom Pseudomonadati; phylum Pseudomonadota; species Pseudomonadota bacterium. Next base: position 4,574 of record JALYJY010000099.1, read on the forward strand.
ACAGAATGCCGGAAACAAGACTCTGGATTTCCAGGTTCCGTTCCTGCAACCCGGCTGCAGCTCTCCGGCGCCACGGAGACGGGGCAGGAATTCCGGACAGGGCAGAAGGTTCAAGGGCCGCATGCAACAGGATCGTCAGGAAGTCTTCGGGCTTATATTGATCAAGTGCACCACGCCCTGTTTTCCGGAACATTTGCAATACCTGTAATGGTTTCAGCAATGCCCCATCCTGCCAGAACCGGATGAAAACAAAGAAGAAAAAACGCTGCGGGCTCCCAAGGTGTTGTCTCTGCCCGAAAGAGGGAGTAGAAAGGCCCTGTCTTCTGTACAGTTTTCGGTATTTCCGGAGCCAGTCCATGACCGTTCCCCCGTCCGGCGCACAGAATCCGGACCTTTTCACCGCCCCTGAAAAGAATGAGCAAAAGGGCGAAACCCGCCGCGATTTCCTGTACCTGCTGGCCGGCGGTATGGCTGCCGTGGCCGGGGTCAGCGTGCTGTGGCCTTTCATCGACCAGCTGAACCCGGCAGCGGACACCCTGGCCATGTCGACTATCGAGGTTGATCTGGCGCCCATCCAGCCCGGACAGGCCATCACGGTAAAATGGCGCGGCAAGCCGGTGTTCATCCGTCACCGCATACCGGCGGAAATCGAACAGGCCAAGGCGGTCAATGTGGCTGACCTGCGCGATCCCCAATCCGATGACCAGCGCGTGAAAAAGCCGGAATGGCTGGTCATGGTGGGCATCTGCACCCACCTGGGCTGTGTCCCCCTGGGCCAGAAGCCCACCGACAAGAAAGGCGATTTCGGGGGCTGGTTCTGTCCCTGCCACGGGTCTCACTATGATACGGCGGGGCGCATCCGCAAGGGCCCTGCACCGCTGAACCTGGCAGTGCCCGACTACCAGTTTCTCACCGACACCACGGTCCGCATCGGCTGACCCGGAGAATTTTTCCATGGCCAACGCCCATTACAAAAAGCCCTATTTCACAAACCCCTTCGTGAAGTGGATCGACTCCCGCCTGCCGGTGTTCAGCTATCTGGACAAGGAATACAACCAGTATCCCATGCCCCGGAACTGCAACTATTTCTGGAGCTTCGGGGGTATCGCCACGGTCATCCTGCTGACCATGATCGTCACCGGCATCTCGCTGGCCATGCACTATAATCCCAGCGCGACGGGGGCGTTTGAATCAATCGAACGCATCATGCGCGACGTGAACTATGGCTGGCTGCTGCGCTATCTGCACGCCAATGGCGCATCCATGTTTTTCATCGCCGTGTATATCCATATGTATCGCGGCATTTATTACGGGTCGTACAAAAACCCGCGCGAGCTTCTGTGGATCCTGGGCGTGGTGATCTTCCTGCTGATGATGGCCACGGCGTTCATGGGATACGTGCTGCCCTGGGGGCAGATGAGCTATTGGGGTGCCACGGTCATCACCAATCTGTTCTCGGCCATTCCTTTTGTGGGCGGAGACATCGTCACCCTGCTGTGGGGCGGATTCTCGGTGGACAATCCCACCCTGAACCGCTTTTTCGCCCTGCACTACCTGCTGCCGTTCGTCATCTTTGCCGTGGTGTTCATCCATATCACGGCGGTACACACCACGGGCTCGAACAACCCGCTGGGCATTGATACCAAAGGCCCCCAGGACACGGTGCCATTCAATCCGTACTATACGATCAAGGACAGCGTGGGGATCCTGGCGTTCCTGCTGGTGTATGCGGCGTTTGTGTTTTTTGCCCCCAATTATCTGGGCCACCCGGACAACTATATTCCTGCCAACCCCATGTCCACACCAGCACACATCGTGCCTGAGTGGTACTTCCTGCCCTTCTATGCCGTCCTTCGCGCCATTCCGGACAAGCTGGGCGGCGTTCTGGCCATGTTCGGCGCCATCGCCGTGCTGTTCGTCCTGCCGTGGCTCGACACGTCGAAGGTGCGCTCGA
>JALYJY010000100.1 GCA_030775045.1 Pseudomonadota bacterium
GGCCAGAACCTCGTCCTTCAGCCGCCGCGCAGACCTGGATATCTGGCCCATGTAAAATGCCAGCATGAGGGTAAATACAGCCCCCGTGGAGCCGATCCACTGCATGGCATGGTGCCTGGAATTCCCGTCGGGAAGAACACTGGCCACATACAGGCAGGCCAGAAGCGTCAGGATACCTCCCGCAACCAGTGTCACCGCCGGGGAGATGAGATCCTGCAGCTTCATGTCCTCACGACCTCTGGACCTGCATCTGGATGGGCCCCTCGGCCCGGCCGTGCACAAACTGGTCCACAAAGGGATTGCCGGAATTATCAATGGCCGCCACATCCCCGGACCAGATGATCTTTCCCTGGTGGAGCATGGATACCCGGTCCGCAATCTTCCGGACGCTGGCCATGTCGTGGGTGATGGACAGGGCACTGGCCCCCAGGTTCGTCACACAGCTGCGGATCAGGCCGTTGATCACATCGGCCATGATGGGATCCAGCCCTGTTGTGGGCTCGTCAAAGAAAATAACTCCCGGGTTGCCGGCAATGGCCCGCGCCAGCGCCACCCGCTTCTGCATGCCGCCGGACAGTTCCGCCGGATACAGCTTTCCCACATCGGGACCCAGGCCAACCTCGGCCAGCTTTTCCATGGCAATGTCCCGGGCCTTCTGGCGGGAGGCCTTGTGCCCCTGGATCAGACCAAAAGCTACGTTTTCCCATACAGAAAGGCTGTCAAACAGGGCCCCGCCCTGGAACAGCATGCCAAAGTGCTCCAGCACCTCGTTGCGGACCGAGGGCCGGGCCCCCACCATTTCCTGGCCGTCAATCATGATGGATCCGGAGTCCGGCTCGATCAGGCCCAGAATGCATTTCAGGGTGACGGACTTGCCCGTCCCCGAACCGCCGATAATGACGTGGGATTCGCCGGCGGCCACATCCAGGTCAATGCCGTCCAGCACAATCCTGGAACCAAACGTCCTGCGCAGGCCACGAACACGTATTTTCGGAACAGACGCACTCATCAGAAAAACAGCCCTGTCAGGATATAGTTAAACACAAGAATCAGCACAGAGGCTGAAACAACAGCGTTGGTCGTCGCAGTTCCCACGCCCTGGGCCCCACCTTTGGACCGGTATCCGTGATAGCAGCCCATAAGGGCGATGATAAACCCGAAAACCGCTGCCTTGACCAGGCCCGAGACCACATCCATGGTCTCCAGATAGTCCCGGGTATTCTGGATATAGTTCGCCGCATTGAAATCCAGCCGGTACACGCTGATCAGAAAACCGCCGAACACGCCGATGATATCCGCCACCAGAACCAGCAGGGGCAGCATGGTTACCCCGGCCAGCAGGCGGGGAACCACCAGATACTTGACCGGATTGGTGGACAGGGTTTTCAGGGCGTCGATCTGTTCGGTCACCCGCATGGTGCCGATCTCGGCCGCCATGGCAGCGCCGATGCGCCCGGCCACCATCAGGCCGGCCAGAACGGGACCCAGCTCCCGCGTGATAGACAGGACGACCACTGTGGCGATGGTGCTTTCGGCCTCAAAACGCGAAAAACCGGTATAGCTCTGCAGGGCCAGGACCATCCCGGTGAACAGGGCAGTCATGCCTACTACCGGCAGGGAGTAATACCCGATGTCCAGCATCTGCCGGCCAGTCATGCGCACATAGACCGGCGGCGTGACACAGTGGAACAGCGACCGGCCCGTAAAGATGGCCAGACGGCCCGCACCGGCCACAAACACCAGGAATGTCCGCCCGACCGCTGCCAGAAACCCTGTCATTCACTCTCCACCGAACTGCACTGCTGCCCCGGAAAGGCACAGACGCAGGCGTAGCAGGGACCGGGCCCTCCCTGCAAGCCTGTTAATCCCGGGAACGTATTGTCATCAACACTGCCGGAAGGAGAATAAATTTCTCACCACATTCCCTTTCCGTCATCCCGGCGAAGGCCGGGATCCATCGGCTCATGTCCATGAGCCATATGAGTCTTATACCCTGCAGACGCAGGGTAGATGGATCCCGGGCCAAGCCCGGGATGACAGGGAGTTTTTTGAAACGGGGCTGATAACTTTCGCAGAGGCCTTCTGCGAGAAAGTTAAGGTCTCTAATCCCCGTCGCTGTGGCTCTGGCCCAGGTCCGCAAAGCGGGTAAAGGCCCCGTCGAAGAACAGGCGGACCGAACCAATGGGACCATGGCGCTGCTTGGCGATCACCACCTCGCTGGTGTTGTGGACTTCCTCGCACAGCTGCTTCCAGCGGTCATGGCGGGTGTTGAACTTCTCGTCCGATTCATCCACCCTTTTCGTGGGCTCCTCCCGCTCCAGATAGTACTGCTGGCGGAAGATGAACATGACCACGTCGGCGTCCTGCTCGATCGAGCCCGACTCGCGCAGGTCGGCCAGCTGGGGGCGCTTGTCCTCCCGCTGTTCCACCGCGCGGGACAGCTGGGACAGGGCCAGGACGGGAACGTCCAGTTCCTTGGCAATGCCCTTCAGGCCGCGGGTGATTTCGGAAACTTCCTGCACCCGGTTCTCACTGCTGCCCGTCCCGCTGCCGCGCAGAAGCTGGAGATAGTCCACCACCAGCATGCCAAGGCCGGATGTTCTTTTCAGCCGCCGCGCCCGGGTGCGCAGGGCGGCGATGGACAGGCCCGGCGTGTCGTCCACAAAGAACGGCACCTGCGACAGGCGCTGGCTGGCCTCCACAAAGCGGGGAAAATCGGAATCCCGGATTTCCCCGCGCCGGATCTTGTCCGATGGAACACTGGATTCACTTCCCAGGATACGGTTGGCCAGCTGTTCTGACGACATTTCCAGTGAGAAGAAACCGACGGTCGCCCCTTCCCTGCCCCCCGTCTGCATGAATGAGCGGGCCGCGTTGAAGGCCATGTTGGTGGCCAGTGCCGTCTTGCCCATGGAGGGACGACCCGCCAGAATGATCAGATCTGACGGCTGAAGACCGCCCAGTTTGCGGTCCAGATCCCGCAGGCCCATGGTGACCCCCGTAATGGGCGTATCGCGCCGGAAGGCTTTTTCCGCCGTGCGGATCGCGGCCTCCAGCGATGTCCGGAAAGGAACAAAGCCGCCCTTCACCTCACCCGTCGTGGCCATGTCGAACAGGTGCTTTTCAGCCTGCTCGATCAGGTCGTGGGCGGTTTCTTCCACCTCGGGCGCATAGGCCTTGTTGATCACATCGGTACTGACGTCGATCAGCTGCCGCCGCAGGGACATTTCGTGGATCAGGCGGCCATAGTGTTCCGCATTGATGATGGTGACCATGCTGGCCGCCAGCTCGGCCAGATAGGCAGCGCCACCCACAGACGTCAGATCGCCGTCACGCTCGAAAAAGGCCTTCAGGGTGACAGGATCGGCCACCTGGCCCCGTTCCACCAGCTTGCGCACAGCGTCATAGATCCGCGCATGAGCCGGATCGAAGAAATGCTCCGGCTGCAGGAACTCGCTGACCTTTTCATAGGCCTTGTTGTTGACCAGGATCGCGCCCAGCAGGCCCTGTTCCGCCTCGGTATTCTGGGGCGACCGACGCCAGTCCGGCAGGGAATTGTCCCCTGCAGGCGCAGACGCTGGACGAACGGGGGCAACAGCCTGGGTCATCAGAACAGGCCGCCGGGCAGGCCCATGCCGCCCAGCATGCGCTGGGTCTCCTCGCCCACGTGGGCCTCAATCTTTGCCCGCGCGTCGTTGCAGGCCGCAACGATCAGGTCTTCCAGCATTTCGGTCTCGGCCGGATCCATCAGCTTTGGATCAATCTTTATTTTTTTGAGCTCGTGCTTGCCGTTCATGGTGACACGGACCAGACCGCCGCCCGCAGAGCCCTCGAACTCCATCTCTTCCAGCTTTTTCTGGAACTGGGCCATGTTGGCCTGCATCTGCTGGGCCTGTTTCATCATCTGGCCAATGTTTTTCATGACAGGAGGTCCCTTTCGGTTTCGTCAATATCGGGATGGAAGGTTTCGGAAAATCCCGCCGGGTTGTCAATTAAATCCGAAGCCGGGGAATCCGAAACAGGGGTTTCCGGCACGCGCGTGCGCACTTGGGCAATGGCCGCTCCCGGGAAGGCTTCCAGGATCTGCCGCACCAGGGGATGATCCGCCGCCTGGTCCAGCGCGGCCCTTTCGGCCAGAACCTCTTGCTGCGACAGAGTCAGCTCCCCTTCCCCGCGCGAGATAGAAACCATCCAGCGTCGCCCGGTCCAGGTTTTCAGGCACTCCGCCACCCGGGCCGGCAGGTTGCCCGGCGTGCCCGCCCCCAGGCGGATCTCCAGCCGCCCGGTCTCGAACTTCACCAGATGGACTGCGCTGTACAGGAAACCATACAGAGCCCCTTCGCGCTTTTCGGAAAACATACGGACCAGCGCGACAAAGCTTTCAGGATCAGGATCCGTGGCCACGGCTTCCGCGGGCACGGGTGTTGCCACGGCCAGCGCCACTGCGCCGCCTGATCCCCGGGCCGCCACATACAGGCTTTTTGCAGGAGGCGGTCCGCCACCGTTATCTGAAACCGGCGCAGGTTTTTCAGCACCCGCAGCAGGATTGTCCCGCAGCTGACGCACCAGATCACCCGGCGTGGGCAGGTTGGCCGTGAACACCAGGCGCACAAGGATCATCTCTGCTGCCCGCAGGGGATCGGGGGCCTGCTGCACCTCACCCAGACCTTTCAGCAGGATCTGCCAAGCCCGGGTCAGAAGCGGGATGGACAGGCTGGCCGCCAGTTTCGCCCCGCGCACTCTCTCAATTTCCGGAATGGACAGGTCTGTGGCAAGGTCCGGCACCAGAAGAAGCCGCGTCAGATTATGGACCGTCTCCAGCAGGTCCTGGAGGATCATTACCGGATCAGCGCCCCGTCGATGCATGTCGGACAGGATCCCCAGTGCCTCGCCGGCCTTGCCGGAAACGCAGGCCTCGAACAGATCCATGACCACGGCGCGGTCGGCCAGGCCCAGCATGTCGCTGACCTGCGCGGCTGTGACCGTGCCGCCAGACAGGGCGATGGCCTGGTCCAGCAGGCTGAGGCCATCGCGCACCGAACCATCCGCCGCACGGACAATCATGGCCAGCGCGTCCGGCTCGACCGTCACGCCTTCTTTCTCCGACACCCGGGTAAAATGTCCAGCCAGCACATCTCCCTCCACCCGGCGCAGGTCAAAGCGCTGGCAGCGGGACAGGACGGTGACGGGAACCTTGCGAATCTCGGTGGTGGCAAAGACGAATTTCACATGCGGCGGTGGTTCCTCCAGCGTCTTGAGCAGCGCGTTGAACGCGCTCTTGCTCAGCATGTGGACCTCGTCGATGATATAGACCTTGTATCGGGCCGAGACGGGCGCATAGCGCACGCCCTCGATGATCTCGCGGATATTGTCCACGCCCGTGTTGGACGCAGCGTCCATCTCGATCACGTCCACATGCCGGTCCTGGCCAATGGAAATGCAGGAGTCGCAGGCGCCGCAGGGTTCAGCCGTGGGCCCCTTCTCTTCGTGACCGGTACAGTTTAGCGCGCGGGCGATAATGCGCGCCGTGGTGGTCTTGCCCACGCCGCGCACCCCGGTCAGCATGAACGCATGGGCCAGACGGCCCGAGCGGATGGCGTTGGTAAGCGTGCGCACAAGGGCTTCCTGCCCCACCAGACCGGCAAAATTCACAGGCCGGTACTTGCGCGCCAGCACGCGGTACTCCGCTACCGGAGGCTTTTCAGCCACCACGGGCGCAGGAGCGGCAACTTCGGGAAAAAGAAGATCAGACACGCGGGATGTCCCCAGAAAAAACAGTCCGGGGAGACTATACCAGAACAGCTGCGTCCCCGGGCAAGGAGAAAAGGCAACAGGGGCAAAGCTCTTCTATTTTGGGGCAGACAGAATGCCTGCAACGTCTGTGTTGCCTTTGAGCAGTGCATAATCAAGGGCCGTTTTGCCATGCCGGTCTTTCAGGGCCAGGTTCGCCCCTTTCTGCAAAAGCCATTGCGCAGCGGCCGGCTGATTGAACTGGGCCGCAGACATCAGCGGAGTCCAGTCATTCCTGTTCCGGAAATTGACATGGGCTCCTTTCTGGAGGCAAAGCTCCAGGAGTTCGATATCTCCCACAGCCACTGTCCCCATAAAAGGAGTGACTCCAAAATCATTCTCCTGGTTGGGATCTGTTCCATTCTCAAGCAGGAACTTGCGGATCTGACGAATGTCCTCCCTGCTTTTTCCAGCCATCTGTTCCGCGTGGTCAACAGTCACAAAGGCCGTGTCACCATAGGCATTTTTCCCGTTGGGATCAGCACCTGCGGCCACAAGCATCCGGATGATTTCCATGTCGCCCTTCTGCACGGCCCATGCGAGAGGCTTGCAGATCTCATAGGGACCACACCACGGCTCCAGGTCAGGCTTCATCGCCAAAGCACTCTCCAGCAATGTTACATTCCCTTCATAGAGGCTTTTCCACATCAGCTCATTTGCATCATTCCTGCTACCCGCCAGCATCATGAAGGCAAATACAAGAACACAGACTGTTCCGGC
>JALYJY010000101.1 GCA_030775045.1 Pseudomonadota bacterium
GGACCTCCCGCAACCGAGGCCAGTGAAATCGCATGGGATATGTTCATGAAGGCATGGAGTTCGCCAAGCGATGAAGCGCGAATCTTGTTCGCTATTCGTCCAATTAAATAGCCCATTACCAAGACGCATAACAAGTCAGTCCCGTTTTTTCCGCCGGAAAGGGCGCCGTCTGCGGTTGGCAGCGGGTTTTTCAGCGGCAGTCGGGTTTTTCAGCCGGAAAGCCTCGATGAACGTTTTCAGGGGCTGTGTCAGCTGTTCATAAAGCTCTGGGCGGTTTTCCAGCCGGGACAGGGTGAAGGCCACGGCCTCCAGCGTCGACAGGCTGGCCTTGCGCGGTTCGCGGCGCAGCCCACCGTACAGCGAACCGTGGTTCGGGTTCAGGATCAGGCGTCGGGCCTTGAGCAGCCAGGGATTGCGCCACCACAGGGTCTTGGCCTGTGCCCATGTGCCGTCCAGCACAATGATTCCTTCCAGGCCCTTCAGGGTGTTTCCCTGGTCGGGCAGCGGCTGGCCGCTCTTGCTGTCCACCGCCGCCAGGGGCAGGGGAGTTCCGGCCCCGCCGCCGGCCACGGTTCCCAGATACAGGACGCCCCAGGCTTTCATGTCCACGGGCTGGCCCAGGATCTTCGCCAGCCCCGGCCAGGACAGGCCCGTTTTCAGGACCGAGCCGGGCAGCATGCGGTGAGCCATCAGCGCTGTTCCCAGAACCTCGTCCTGTTCCCGGGGATGCTGCAGGATGACGCAGGTAATGTCAGTAGTAACAGGCTCCAGCGTCGCGCAGACGCACAGGCCGGCCGGCTTGCGGCACTCCGGGCAGGATGGGGGAGTTTCAGCAGTATTCATGATAGCAGTCCCTGGTCAGAAAGGCGTTTTTTCAGCGCCAGAAGGTCTCTCCAGGCCATGCGCTTCTGCGCCGGGGTGCGCAGCAGATAGGCCGGGTGATATGTGGGCAACAGGGGGACGCTCTGGCCGTCGCCCAGGTCATAGTCCATCCAGCGGCCGCGTATTCTGGTAATGCCCTCGGCCCGGCCCAGAAGGCTTTTGGCCGCGGTGCCACCCAGAACCATCACCACGGCCGGCTTCACCAGTTCGATATGCCGCTGCAGGAAGGGCAGGCAGGCAGCAATCTCGGTCTCGGTGGGCTGGCGGTTGCCGGGCGGTCGCCAAGGCAGGACGTTTGTGATGTATACGTTGCTCTGGCGGCTGAGGCCCACGCAGGCCAGCATGCGGTCCAGAAGCTGGCCGCTGACGCCCACAAAGGGTTTTCCCTGCCGGTCCTCGTCCTCACCCGGGGCTTCCCCTACCAGCATGACGGGAGCACCAGGAATACCGTCCGCAAACACCAGATTCGTGGCGGTTTTTTTCAGGGCACAGCCGTCAAAGTCCGCCAGTGCCTGGCGCAGATCCTCCAGCGTTCCGGCCTGCCTCGCCCGGTCGCGGGCCGAGGCGGCCATGGGCGGCAGCTCTGCAGGCGGTGCGGCCACAGGCGCCGTCTTTCTTTTTGCCATGACCTCTCCCTCTGTCCGGGCAGGCTGGACGGACGGGGCTGCTGCAGCCAGGGCTGTCCAGTTGACCGGATCTGTTGCGATGGACTCATCCACGCCGATAGCGAGGTACCAGCGCAGCGCATCCCGGGGATTCAGGGGAACGGTTTCAGACATGGATGCCTTATACCAAGGTCCAAAGCATCTTTACAGGCCCCTGAACACCCCGCACTATAAACGCATAAAGAAAGAGGATAGTGCCATGCAGCGCGAGGTCATGACGTACGACGTGGTCATTGTGGGCGCCGGGCCGTCGGGCCTGTCCACGGCCATCCGCCTGAGGCAGCTGGCCCTGGAAAAAGGCCGGGATCTGCGGGTCTGCGTGATCGAGAAGGGAGCGGCCGTGGGAGCCCACCTGCTGGCTGGCGGGATTCTGGAGCCCCGGGCGCTGGATGAGCTTTTCCCGGACTGGAAAGACAGGGACGCGCCGCTGGATACCCCCGTGACCACTGACCGCATGCTGTTCCTGACCCGGCGGCGGGCCGTACGTCTGCCACTGCTGCCGCAGATGCGCAATCACGGGAATTACATCATCAGCCTGGGGCGGCTGGGGCAGTGGCTGGCGCAGCAGGCCGAGGCGCTGGGGGTGGAGATCTACCCCGGCTTTGCCGCGGCCGAGGTACTGTATGACGAGCGTGGCTATGTATGCGGCGTGGCCACGGGCGATAGGGGAATCGGCCGGGATGGCCAGAAAACGTCGCATTGGCAGCCAGGCGTGGAGCTTCGGGCCCGGCAGACTGTTTTTGCCGAGGGGTGCCGCGGGTCGCTGACCAAAACCCTGCTGAAGTGCTTCCGGCTGGACGAGGGATCAGATCCCCAGACGTATGGCATCGGCATCAAGGAGCTGTGGGAGATTGATCCGGCCCGGCACAAACCCGGCCTGGTGATCCACACGGTCGGCTGGCCGCTGGACCGCGGCACCTATGGCGGATCGTGGATGTATCATCTGGAAGGGAACAGGGTATCCGTGGGCTTTGTGGTCGGGCTGGACTACCGGAACCCGCACCTGTCGCCCTATGACGAATTCCAGCGGTTCAAGCTGCATCCGTCCATCCGGCCGGTTTTCGAGGGTGGGCGGCGGATCGGCTATGGATCCCGCGCGCTGGTTGAGGGGGGCCTCCAGTCCGTTCCCCGTCTCACATTCCCCGGCGGGCTGATTGTGGGCGATGCGGCCGGGTTCCTGAACGTGCCCAAAATCAAGGGCAACCACACGGCCATGAAGTCCGGCATGGTGGCGGCCGAGGCCCTGTTCGACCATCTGGCCGGAGAGGGGGCGGGGCCGGAGGTTACGGCCTATCCCGAGCGGCTGAAAAAATCCTGGGTGTGGGACGAGCTGTACCGCGTACGCAACATCCGGCCCGGGTTCCACAGGGGCCTGTGGCCCGGCATGGTTCACGCGGCGGTGGATGCGATGCTGTTGCGGGGCAGGGCGCCCTGGACCCTGCGCAACCATGCGGACCACCTGCAGCTGAAACGGGCGGACCAGTGCCCGAAAATCCTGTATCCGAAGCCCGACGGCGTTGTGACGTTCGATAAAATGTCCTCGGTGTTTCTGTCGGGTACAAACCACGAGGAAAACCAGCCCTGTCACCTGAAGCTGGCGGACCCAAAGGTAGCGATCGAGGTCAACCTGGCCCTGTACGATGCGCCGGAACAGCGGTACTGCCCCGCCGGCGTGTACGAGATTGTCTGCGACATTCCCGGCAATGCCCCGCGCCTGCAGATCAACGCCCAGAACTGCGTCCACTGCAAGACCTGCGACATCAAGGACCCGACGCAGAACATTACCTGGGTGGTACCAGAGGGTGGGGGTGGGCCGAACTATACGGATATGTGAAAACCCGCCCCCAAACCCTGACTGCCATGGCGTCCTGCCTTGTCTTTCCCCGCTTCCTGTGCTCACGTACTGTAACGTACGCTGCGCTCCGGTTCCCGAAAGACGGTGGCAATCCGCTGACGGCAGCGGGTTTCGGGAACGGGTTTTTGAGGTTTTCTATATCCCCTGTCCTATGCCCACTGAGTTACGGCCTCTGCGGAATTGCGTTCGCCGCTCCGGTTTCGATAGGCTTTCTTCCTGTGCAAGATGGTTCAAGGGAGATACAGATGCCTACAGGGACTGTGAAGTGGTTCAACCAGGGCAAGGGATATGGTTTCATCATTCCCGAGGCTACCCGTCCGGACAACAATTCCGACGTGTTCGTCCATGTGACGGCGCTGCAGGCCTCGGGGATCAGCCACCTGCCCGAAGGCAAACGCGTTTCCTATGAGCTGGACCGCCGGTTTAACGGACGCGAGGTAGCGGTGAATATCGCCCTGCTTGGTGACAGCGGTTTCAGCAGCCAGACCAGAAGCTTCTGACATTTCCTCCTGTCAGGTTTCCGGAACCTTCCCCCTTTTCTTCGTGAGAGGGGGTTTTCTTTTTCAGGCCTGTTTCAGCGACGCGCAGAGGGGCCGCGCGGGCGGTGCACGGGCCGGGGCTTCTGGTCCGGTTTCTGGCGCGGGGCTGCAGCCGGTTCCAGGCCCCAGTCCCGCATTTCCGGCAGAGCCAGCGGCATGGTGATGATCAGGCCCTCGCTGCCCAGCGGCAGGGGAAGCTCGGGGCACAGGACCTCCAGCGCCCGGCGGAAGGATCTGGCAATGGCGGCGAGAACACCGGGTTTGGCCTCGAACTGGGAGACGCCGTCCAGAATGCGCAGGACCATATCGGGGGAAAGATGGCGCAGGGAACCCACGCTGCGGTCCTGCAGAAGGGAGGGCAGGGCCTTGACCTCCTGCGTGTCCAGGGCCCAGGCCCTGGCAATATTGATCGCCTTTTCCGCCAGGTCTGCGGAAGAGGTTTTGCGGAAAGCGTCCCGTTCTTCCCGGGTCCAGGCCGCGGCATCCTCAAGGGCCGGTCCCGTCCACAGGCTGATCCCGTCCTGGTCCGCCCGGCTGACGGCATCCAGTGTCCGGATGTGGCCGATCAGATCCAGCAGGGATATCTGGGGCCCATATTCCCGGGCCAGATGCCACAGGGCCAGGATGTCTGTGACCAGACTTTTGTAATGCGCAGGGGAGCGTCCGCGGGGAATGCGCTGGTGCGGGCTTGCCGCCATGTGCTGTGCGGCTTCTGCAAGGCCGGCGGCAAAGCTGTCCCAGTGGGCGCGCGTCACGGAAGGCGGAAGGCGGACCAGCCGTCCGAAAAAGACCATTTCCAGCCCTGGCTCAAAGTCCGAAGATTTTGACATCGGGGCCAAGCCTATCAGATCTTTCGTGGGCGAAAAAGTACCCCATATCGCGGAGCCAGCAGAACGGTCAGGCCCAGCACCAGACCGGCTGTGACGGCGATCATGCCCGCGGCGTTAAGGGAGGCATTACCGCCCAGCCAGAACGGTCCCCAGGCGGCCAGGATATAGCCGACGGTTCCGCACGCCATGCCGATAACAGCGGACAGCCAGATCTGGGTCTTCAGCCGGTCGGTCAGAAGGCGGGCCGTGGCGGGCGGACAGATCAGCATGGCGATGACCAGGATTGAGCCCACAGCCTCGAACGAGGCGACGGCGGCGATGGCGGCAAGGCCTGTCAGTCCCAGATGGACCAGGCCGGTGCGAAAGCCCAGCATGGTGGACAGGACAGGGTCAAAAATCGCCACGGTGATTTCCTTGAAGAACAGGACTGTCACGCCAGCGATGGCGGCCGACACACAGGCCAGGGTTACCACCTCGCGGGGCAGGTCCAGCCACGTCCTGGCGGACAGCAGGTCTGACCACCGCCGCGGCGCCAGCCACAGGATATCCTCAAGCTGGCCATACAGGACGCAGTCCGCATCCAGGTCCACCGACCGCGCGGCGGCCTGCTCGATCAGCAGGATTCCGAAGGCAAACAGGATGGTGAAGGTCACACCCATGGCCGCGCCGGCCTCCATGCGGGCCCGGTGGCGCAGAAGCTCGATCATCAGGGCGGCGATCAGCGCTGCGGCCAGCGATCCGGCCATCATGGGCATGGTCGCCCGGGTACCGGCTATCAAAAACCCCAGAACGATTCCGGGCAGGATGGCGTGGGAGATGGCATCACCCATCAGGCTCTGCCGTCGCAGAACCAGAAAGGTGCCGGCCACGGAGCAGGCCAGACATGCCAGCACAGCGGCCATGATGGCGGGCAGGTCGATCTGGAGGAAATCCGCCGGGATCATGACGCTGTTCTTCTCCGGACGGTGTGGGCCAGAAAGCTGGCCAGGAACAGGACGCCGGCCACCAGAACGATAATGGCGCCGGTGGGAATATCCGGGAACAGGGATGACAGGGCTGTGCCGGTATAGCCGCTGAGGGCCCCGATCAGTCCCGCCAGAAAAACCATAACAGACAAGCGGTCTGTCCAGAACCTTGCAGCGCAGGCGGGAATGACCAGCAGCGCGACGCTGAGCAGCAGTCCCACGGCCTGCAGTCCCAGGACAACCACCAGCGCCACCAGGGCCATCAGCACCAGGTCGAGGAACTGGACCGGCCAGCCCTGCTCCCGCGCAAAGGCCGGGTCGAAGATGACCAGCCGGAATTCCTTGAACAGCAGCAGGACCACAGCCACAGCCAGGGCTGCGAACACGGTGATGATCTGCACGTCACGGGCCGACATGGCCGCTGTCTGGCCCAGGATAAAGGATTTCAGGCCTGCCTGGCCGCCTGCATCCAGAGACTGGATATGGCTGAGCATCACGATACCAATGCCGAAAAAGACACTGAGGACGATGCCTGTGGCGGTGTCCTCGGTCAGGCGGGTCCAGCGGGCCAGCGCCTGGAGAACAGCTACACCGAAAAGGCCGCTGATCAGGGCGCCGGCCAGCAGCAGGGGCAGGGAGCGGGGATTCCACCCGACAGCCAGGGCGATCAGGAACGCTGTAGTAATGCCCGGCAGGGTGGCGTGGCTGAGCGCATCGCTGGCCAGGGCACGGCGGCGCAGTACCAGGAATGTGCCAAGGATCCCGC
>JALYJY010000102.1 GCA_030775045.1 Pseudomonadota bacterium
GGTATAAATCGATAAATGTGAGGGAATCATCATGAAATCCAGACAACACAAGCAAGGGTTAAGGTCTGTTCTGGCTGCCGGAGTGCTGGGGGTTTTTTCTGCCTGCGCATCAGGCCCAAAAACCATAGACGAATTTTCAGGGCGCAGGCAAGACCAGCAAGCCGGAACAGGTGTTACGCATGCTGATTTCCAGAAAATGCTGGATCTGATGAGAAAGGCTGTATAAGGAAACGCCGGATTCAACCGATGAAACCAGACAGCTGAACTGTGCCCTGATTGTCGTAAGCCTTGTGGCGATTGATCGTCCAGAGTTTGCGCTATGGATAACGGAAGGCATCCGCAAAGAATTTGATGGAGCCAAAGACACAGTAAAAACTTACTGTAACCAGATATTTATGGATATGGGGAGCCAGAATGCCCGCCGGGCAGTTCCGGCGCCAGCGGCCGGATCATATACCTGTTCCTGATCCGCCGTGACCAGTTTCTGTCTGTAACGATGAATTATACAAAAAGCACAGGGATATACTCCCTGTGCTTTTTCAGATGTGTATTGGGGAAAGAACCTCAGGCCGCGGAAGCGTCCTGATTCTCTTCAGGGGCGGGCTGGTCCCAGGTCTGCTCCGCTGTTTCATGGACAGTGACCACGGCTGTGCCGCGCTCGAACTGCACAGCAGCCCCTTCCTCTGACCGCGCCACGTTGACCGTGACATTCACGGGCACTTCGGGATGCAGGTCAACCTGGACCTGGAACAGGCCCAGAGCCTTGATGGGAGAGGCAATGGACACCTGGCCGCGATCCACGGCAAAGCCTTTTTCCTTCACCGCATCCGCAATGTCACGGCCATTGACCGAGCCATACAGCATGCCGGTTTCACCCGCCTGGCGGATCACCACCACCTTCAGGCCGCCCATCTTTTTCGCCAGTGCCTCGGCCTCTTTCTTCAGCTCCTGGTTGCGGGCCAGCAGCTGGGCCTTCTGGCGCTCAAACACCTCGCGGTTGGCTTTTGTGGCCCGCAGCGCCTTTTTCTGCGGCAGCAGGAAGTTCCGGGCATAGCCGGGTTTTACAGTGACCACATCGCCGATCTGACCCAGATGGGTCACGCGTTCCAGCAGAATGATTTCCATGACTGTCTCTCCTGTTCCGGCCTTATTCGACCACATAGGGCATCAGGGCCAGGAAGCGCGCACGCTTGATGGCCTGGGCCAGGGCACGCTGTTTCTTGGCGGAAACGGCCGTGATGCGGCTGGGCACCATCTTGCCCTTTTCGGACACATAGCGTGACAGCAGCTTGGTGTCCTTGTAGTCAATGACCGGCGCGTTCGGGCCCGCGAACGGGCAGCTCTTGCGGCGGCGGAAAAAGGGACGGCGTCCACCGGCGCCGGCTCCACGGGACTCGCCTGCACCGCGGGATTCGCCCATGTCCCGGGCAGCAGCGGATGATGCACTCATGCCAGTTCTCCTTCATCGGACATCTCTTCGCGGGGACCGCGGAACGGACGGTCAAAGTCACGCCGGGGGCCGGAAGAACGGTCACCCCGTTCATTTCTGGCCTGCATCATGACGGACGGACCGTCTTCCAGCTTTTCAACCCGGACGGTGAGAAAGCGGATGATATCCTCGTTGATGCGCATGGTGCGTTCCAGCTCCTTTACGGCGGCGGGAGGCGCATCTAGGTTCATCAGGACATAGTGTCCCTTGCGGTTTTTGTTGATTTTATAGGCGAGGGTGCGCAGGCCCCACATCTCGGTCTTTGTGACCTTGCCGCCATTGTCCCTGACAACAGCAGCCATGGATTCGGCCAGCTGTTCAGCCTGGGCCGGGGATATATCCTGACGCGCGATCAGGATGTTTTCGTACAGCGCCATACGTTCGGACTCCCTGTGGTTGTCTCCGGGACCGGCCGGCGGCAAACCCTGCCGCTCTACCGTTTCTGTCCCAACAGCCGGACGCCTGTGCGACCGGCAAGGAGTGGTTACAAGAGCGCGGACTATACACAAAAAAACGCCCGCGGCAAGCAAGATCTCCTCCATAACCCTGACTGCAGCGGGCGCCTGCCGCGTCGCTGCGGTCCTCAAATCCTCATGTACGTTTCTGTACACTCCGGTTTTGCGGTCCTCGCTCCTGGAATTCGCCTCGCCGCAGCGGGTTCTGCAGGAGATCTGGTGCTTGACTCCATGGGGCAGGCAGGTATGACTTCGGGAAGTTCCCGCCCTGAAAACATCAGGAGATTCCGTGAGCCTTTCCTTTGTATTTCCCGGCCAGGGAAGCCAGTTTCCCGGCATGGGCCGCGATCTGGCGCTGGCCTTTCCGGTCGCCCGGCACACCTTCCAGGAAGTGGACGATGCCCTGGGGCAGAACCTGTCCGCTCTGATGTTCGGGGGACCCGAAGCCGATCTGACCCTGACGGAAAACGCCCAGCCTGCCCTGATGGCCGTCAGCATGGCCGTGATGCGGATCCTGGTCCAGGACGCGAAGATTGACCTGGTAAAGACAGCCCGATTCGTGGCCGGCCATTCACTGGGGGAATATTCGGCCCTGACGGCAGCAGGCTCCCTGTCTGTACCTGACGCCGCGCGCCTGCTGAAGCGCCGGGGACAGGCCATGCAGCGGGCCGTTCCTCCGGGACAGGGTGCCATGGCGGCCCTTCTGGGCGCTGATCTGGCGCTGGCGCAGGAAATCGCCGCTGCCGCCGCGCAGGGGCAGGTGTGCACAGCTGCCAACGACAATGCGCCGGGACAGGTAGTCATCAGCGGCCACCGTGAAGCCGTGGAGCGGGCCATTGCCATCGCCACAGAACGCGGGATCCGTCGCAGCGTCCTGCTGCCCGTCAGCGCGCCGTTCCACTGTGCCCTTATGCAGCCTGCCGCGGATGAGATGGCCCAGGCGCTGGCGCAGGTGAAGATCCAGGCCCCTGCCGTTTCCGTGGTGGCCAACGTGACCGCTTCGGCTGTTACGGATCCGGAGACCATCCGCCGTCTTCTGGTGGAGCAGGTCACCGGGGCCGTGCGCTGGCGCGAGAGTGTCCTGTTCATGAAAGCCCAGGGCGTGGACACGCTGGCCGAGATCGGCGCCGGCAAAGTGCTGTCAGGCCTCGCGCGGCGCATTGATGAATCCCTGAAGGGAATCTCCGTGCAGACCCCCGCCGACATCGAAGCTTTTATTGCCCATCTTCAGGGAGCCAGAGCCCATGTTTGATCTGACCGGAAAGACGGCTCTGGTGACCGGAGCTTCGGGCGGAATCGGTGAGGCCATCGCCCGCATCCTGCACCGGCACGGTGCCACAGTAGCCCTGTCCGGCACACGGACAGAGGCACTGGAGACCCTGAAGTCCTCTCTGGGGGACCGGGCCGTCGTCACGCCCGCCAACCTGTCCGACTTTGACAGTGTGGAAAAGCTGGCAAAGGATGCCGAGGCTGCACTGGGCGGTCGCATCGATATCCTGGTCAACAACGCCGGCGTGACCCGTGATGGCCTGGCCGTGCGCATGAAAGACGAGGACTGGCAGACCGTCCTGGATGTGAACCTGACGGCCGCTTTCCGCCTGTGCCGGGCTGTGCTGAAAAACATGATGAAAAATCGCCACGGCCGGATCGTGGGCATTACGTCGGTCGTCGGCGTGACCGGCAATCCGGGCCAGGCCAACTATGCCGCGTCCAAGGCCGGCATGATCGGCATGTCCAAAGCGCTGGCGGCCGAAGTGGCCTCCCGCGGCATCACGGTAAATTGCGTCGCGCCCGGCTTCATCGCCTCCTCCATGACCACCGCCCTGAACGACGACCAGAAGGCAAAGATCAATGCCTCGATTCCGCTGGGCCGCATGGGCGCGCCGGAGGAAATCGCCGCCGCTGTCCTGTACCTGGCCAGCACCGAGGGCGCATACGTCACCGGCCAGACGCTGCACGTCAACGGCGGGATGGCGATGATCTAGGTGACCCGCTGCTTCATCGCTCTTGGCATCCCGCCGGATATCCGCACCCACTTCACCCTGCTGTATGGCGGCATTCCGGGTGCACGGTGGACGCCGGAGGACAACCTTCACCTGACCTTGCGGTTTCTGGGTCCCCTGGACAACAGCGTTCTGGAGGATGTGGCCGCCGCCTTGTCACTGGTAGACTGCCCGGCCTTTACCCTGACTTTCCGGGGCGTGGGCCAGTTCGGGGACCGGAAGATCCACTCCCTGTGGGCGGGGGTGGAGGATTCACCCGGCCTGCAGCTTCTGCACGGAAAGATCGCAGGGGCAACACGCCGCGCGGGGATCCCGCCGGACGAGCGGAAATTCACACCCCATGTGACCCTGGCGCGGCTGAAAAATGCACCGGAAGACCGGATCCTGCGCTTTCTGTCCGGGAACAGTCTGTTCCGGACCACTCCGGTCCTGTTTGACCATTTCACCCTGTATGCCAGCCATACAGGAGAATCGGGGTCCGTCTACGAACCCCTGCAGGATTTCCCTCTGGTGCAATAAGGGTTGCCTCCGGAAACTGTCTGCCCCATAATACAGTCCGGAATGTGGAATTTCAGCCACTGGGCGCCGGCCAAAATCCGGTGCCGCCAGTGGTTTTTTGTATGCGGAGGAACAAGACGTGGCCCAGCCCCTGATGCCCAAGGCGACCGCTGTATGGCTTCTGGACAACACCAGCCTGAGCTTTGACCAGATAGCAGAATTCTGCGGTCTGCACCGGCTGGAAGTCGGAGCTATCGCCGATGGTGACTCTGCCATAGGGATGATCGGCCTGGATCCGGTCCGCAATGGCCAGCTGACCCTGGAAGACATCGCCCGCTGCGAGAAAGACCCGGATGCCCGCCTGGTTCTGGCTGCCACGGATGTGCCCGAAGCAGCAGCCCGCAAGAAAAAAGGTCCGCGCTATACGCCGGTTACAAAGCGCGCCGAAAGGCCGGACGGTATTGCCTGGCTTCTCAAGAACCACCCCGAACTGTCGGACCGGCAGCTCTGCGACCTTCTGGGCACCACGCGGGATACCATAAAGAATATCCGCGACCGGACCCACTGGAACATCAGCAATATCAATCCCCGCAATCCCGTACTTCTGGGCCTGATCACCCAGAAGGCGCTGGACGACGCCATTGCCGCTGCGGGAGGTTCTGCAACGGCGACAGGCGACAGTACGCCTGCGACGGATGAGGAGTAATCCCTCACCCTCCCGCTTTGCGGGTCCCTCCCTCTCCCGCCGGGAGAGGGTGACACGCAGTGTCGGGTGAGGGTTTCAACCCCCGGAATCCTGCATAGCAAGAAACTTCTCCGCCTCAAGGGCAGCCATGCATCCCATGCCGGCGGCGGTGACAGCCTGGCGGAACACCTTGTCCTTCACGTCTCCGGCCGCAAAGACACCCGGGATATTTGTGGCCGTGCTGTCCGGTTTTGTCAGGATATAGCCTGACTCGTCCATCTCCACATGGTCTTTAAACACCTTCGTAGCCGGGTCATGGCCGATGGCGATGAATACACCCTGGACCGGCAGGTCGGACAGTGCGCCCGTTTCCGCATGACGCAGGCGCAGGCCGGTGACGGCCGGAGCACCGCTGCTGGCATCGCCCACGATCTCATCCACCACATGGTCCCAGACCACACTGATCTTCGGGTGTTTCGCGACCCGCTCCCGCAGGATTCTTTCGCCCCGAAAGGCATTGCGGCGGTGGACGACGGTGACCTTTGACGCATGGTGGGTCAGGTACAGCGCCTCCTCCATGGCGGAATTGCCGCCGCCAATTACGGCAACTTCCTTGCCCTTGAAGAAAAACCCGTCGCAGGTCGCGCAGGCGGACACGCCGTGGCCCTGGTATTTTTTCTCGCTCTCCAGTCCCAGCCAGCGGGCCTGAGCCCCCGTGGCAATGATGACCGTATCGGCGGTGTACAGGGTTCCTGAATCGCCCCAGGCGCGGAAAGGCCGCTGGCTGAAATCCACCCGGGTGATCAGGTCAAAGGCCATGTCGGTTCCCACATGCCGGGCCTGCTTTTCCATCTGCTCCATCAGCCAGGGACCCTGGATCACGTCCGCAAAGCCGGGATAGTTCTCCACGTCCGTGGTAATCATCAGCTGGCCGCCCGGCTGCATGCCCTGGATCACCAGGGGATTCAGGCTGGCGCGGGCAGCATAGATGGCCGCCGTATAGCCGGCCGGTCCGGCCCCGATAATGAGAACCTTTACATGGCGTGTGGTGGACATGGGTGTTCCTGTGTTTCTGATCCTGTCCCCGGTGTAGCGACAACACCCGGGAAACTCAACCGTCCACCCATAGCTGTTGTCGCAAGTAAATCCGTGTTGTACCGTCAGAATGGAATTTTAACGATATGAGGATTGCCATGTTTTCCGGAATGTCTGATACCCCTCAGCCTGGAACCAGCCCGGATCCTGGAATCCGCAGGGGGCCAATCCCCGGAACCCGGGAAGACTCTGGCATTCGCAGAGGGCCTATGCCCGGAATTCCTAGAG
>JALYJY010000103.1 GCA_030775045.1 Pseudomonadota bacterium
TTCCTGTGATGCTTTGTTCATCAGCTATCGTATTGAGAGTGGGAGATCCAGAAAGAATACTTTCATCGTCGCCCAGGAGGAATCCGCTATAGCTGGTTGTAAGAGCCGGATTGGCATCGCCATATTCGCGGGTTTTATCATCCGCTGTCACTGTGAGGGTCGGGATAATCGAGTACAGAAATACATTTCCTGTTTCCGTAACAGAATCAGGGCCGTAACCTGCATATGTTTTGCCATACAGTCTGGTAAACCCTGTCAGGCCGCCTGATGTATTGTTATTGGGTGTTGTGGAGTAAACCAGATAGCGTCCGCTTCCCGCATCAAGTGCATTCGCCCCCGCATTGTTAATAAAGCTTCCATTGATGGTGGCAAAAACCATATCCGTATCGGCACCGGCAGCGTTTGTCTGGGTGCCATTAACAGTAATGTTGCCCCCTGTCAGAATTTGAACAGGATCATTCCATGTTGCTTCGCCGATTTCTGCATTCCCGGTTCCATCAGTGCGGCCTATAATAATTTGAGACCACCCGTCTATAATCTTGGACATCTCAGCTGAAGTTATGGAAAATGTACCTGCTCCATCTGCCACGCCAATTGTTGTCGAGACGCTGGAAGGGCGTAGGGTTAAAGTTTTTGATCCGCTTAGCGCTGCATTTAATGGAAATGCAGAGTCTGTTTCTATGGTTAAATTATTCGCACCAAGGGTTTGGGTACCAGCAATTGTTAGTATTCCTGAACCAGTTCTTAATGTTAATGGATCATTCCAGGTTGCGGCATTTGCCGTCAGGTCGCCTGTTCCATCATTTCTACCAATGATAATATCGGACCAGCCATCAGTAATATTGCTTATTTCTCCTGTTGTTAATGCGAGCGTTCCTGCACCTCCAGCCAAGCCTATCGTTGTTGAAGCGGTAGAAGGCTTAATTGTTAAGGCACCGGTACCGGTTAAGGTACTGCTTAAGGTAAGATTTGAATCTGTTTCAAATGTTAAATTATTGGCCCCCATAGTTTGTGCACCAGCTATAGTGATAGTGCCTGAGCCGCTACGTAATGTAAGAGCATCATTCCAGGTGGCAGCATTAACAGCCATGTTGCCGCTGCCATCGCTGCGTCCGATAATAATATTTGACCATCCATCAGTGATATTTCCAAGCTCTGTCGTTGTTAAGTTTAAGCCGCCAGCTCCACCTGCTAATCCAACAGTCGAAGATACGGTGGAGGGTCGAATAGTTAACGTTCCAGTTCCGTTAAGGCCACTATTAACTGCAAGGTTGGTCGTCTCGATGGTCAGATTGTTGGATCCCATAGATTGGGTACCTGAAATGGTTATCGCGCCCGTCAAAGAACGAATAGTTAAAGGATCAGTCCAGCTATAGCCGTTCATGTTAATGGCGCCTGTACTGTCGATGCGCCCAAGAATAATATTTGACCAACCATCTGTAATATTAGCCAGTTCGGGATTCGATAATCCATACGTTCCTGTAGCGCCGTTAATCCCCATACTCATAACGGTTGTGCCCGGATAAAAGGTCAGTGTTCCTGTGCCGGTCAGGGCGCCATTCACAGCTAGATTGGAAGCAGTATTCAGGGTTAAGTTATTAGCGCCCATGGTTTGGGTGCCAGCAATGGTCATTTGGCCAGAATTCGATAGAAGCGTTAAATTATCATTCCAGGTCGCTGCGTTAACTGTTATAGCAGCACTCGAATCAGTACGACCAATCATAATATCCGACCAACCATCTGTAATGTTGGCAAGTTCAGCTGTTGTTAGAGATAAAGTACCAGCTCCACCAGCGAGTCCTACGGTTGTATTCGAGCCTGATGGTTTGATGGTTAAAGTACCAGTACCTGTCAAGGCGCCAGAGACGTCTAAGTTATTCGTTTGTAGAGTTAGATTATTGGCGCCCATGTTTTGGGTTCCAGCGATAGTCATCTGACCAGAGTTGGATAGAAGTGTTAAGTTGTCATTCCAGGTGGCCGCATTGACATTTATTGCAACTGTTGAATCCAAACGTCCTAAAATAATGTCCGTCCATCCGTTAACAATATGACTTAATTCATTTGCTGTCAGGGAGACTGTACCAGTACCACCGGCCAGGCCCATCGTTGTTGTCGTGTTTGCCTGTTGGACTGTTAAAGTTCCTGTTCCGCCAAGATCGGCATTAATGACGGGATCAGCGTTTGTTGTAATAGTTAGATTATTAGAGCCAACATTTTGAGCACCATCAACCGTTATGACACCAGAGCTCGTGCGTAAAGTTAAAGGCGCATTCCAGGTATAGGCATTTAGATTCATATTTCCGGTCATGACTGTGGTGCCAAGAGTAATACTATCCCAAGTGCCTTGAATATTATTCAGATCAGTTGAGCTTAAATTTATGGTACCTGTTCCACCAGCAACCCCAATAGATGTGCTGTTTGTACGAGGCTGAATAATTAAGTTGGCGCTGCCAGCGCTTTCTGTTAAAGCCGCATTAATAGCTATATCACCATCTGCCGTGAGGGTTAATGTTCCGCTTGCAGCAATGGCCGCATTGATAATAAGATTACTGTGAGCGCTTAATGTCAGACTGGTTCCGGAAGACCACGTTATAGGATCTACTACGGTTAATGTTCCCGCCTGGCTTCCTGTCGAAAGCGTTTGTACTGTAACGTTTGAAGAAGCGAGAGCTGTTTGTAATGTGCCGACATTAACGTTGGAAGCGATGTCGGCAAGAAGCGGTTGATATGGGCTTGAAAGTGTAGAAGTATGAAGATTGGTAGAAATAGTTATATTTGTCGGATCCAGCAGCAAAGTCCCCGTTTCTCCCAGAGGAGCCGTTGTATCAACAGTGCCGTTAAATTTAAGATCATCGTGGCTTGAGACTTCGATAAATCCACCATCGCCACCTTCAGCACCGCCTTTAGCCTGAATATGACCTTGGAAATTATTTTCCCGGGCGCCCCAGGTAATGACTTTACCGCCGTTTCCAACATATCCTGCATCGGCTTTAAGGGTCGCACCAGAAGCGATATCTAACTTCCTGGCCAAGCGCATGTCTTTATCGATGCCCACATAAACTTCGCCACCGCCGCTGTGGCCCGAGGCATCAATCGTACTGTTGTTGGCCAGCGCAATGTCGTCAGCGAACATATTCACCTGGCCACCCGTTTTGCCGGTGTTCATATTGGCGACACTGATCGTGCCTTTATTTTCAATCAGGCTGACTTGACCGTTGACGATCTGCATATTGGTTGCCGATGATTGATTGTTTGTCAGGCTGTCCACCACTTCGCGCGCGCTGGTGGCGGTCATGGAGATAATTCCGCCCTCCGCTATCACACTGCCTGTGTTCACGATTTTTTTGCCCACAGCGCTGTTTGGACTAACGGCGACCTGGATCAGGCCATCACCCGCCATATCCAGGGTAAACGTGTCGCCGGCGCCCATGTTGACTTTCCCCAGGCGGGCCTGGATCAGGCCATTGTTTTCAACATGTGGGGCCACCAGGCTGACAAGCCCGGCCTCGCGGGCTGTTATGCTTCCGTTGTTGATGATTTTTCCTGTATCAAGCCCGGGCTGGCTGAAATTCATGTGGCCAGCCATGAAATCCTCGTTCCTGATATCTGCCGTGGTGGCTGTCAGGCCTGCAACGTCAATGACACTGTTCTGGCCAAAGATGATGCCGTTGGGGTTCAGAACCATAATGTGTCCGTTGGCTTTCAGGAAACCGTCAATGGTGCTGGCGCGGGTGTCATTCACCCGGTTGAGGGTGATGGAAGAAGATGAGGGTTGGTGAAACTGAGTTGTTTCACCGTGATCAATATTGAAAGACCGCCAGTCAATGATGGCCTTGTCGCTGGACTGATGGATATCAAGACGGCTGGTGGAAGATGTGATGGTGGCGCTGCCAGCCGAAACAACGCCGTCTTGCGGGTTGGCCAGGGGGAAGACCGGTCTGAGCAGCATGGCAATAATGCCAAGGAAAGCAGCAACCTTCCTTGTCCATTTTCCTGCGTGTGCAAACAGGGACTGAAACAGCAGCATTTCGCGCCTTCTTCCCGCACCACTTCCTGAAAAAACAGCCACACAGCCCGAGGCTGCTTTTCTGTTACTTTTCCATGGTAGGGGAAAAAGACTAACAGATCCTCAAGCAAGGTCAGCAATCGAAGGGTATTTGTATAAAATTTGCCCTAAAAGGAGGCTTTTATGCCCACAAGGTAACGGGCGCTTGTTCCGTTGGCGTATCCCGGGGGGTCGTTTGCCCGCCGGGTGAGGGGGACTGCGGCCAGCAGATAACCCGAGAACCCCCGGGAGTGGACAATATCAATCCCCAGGCCAGCAGATGCTGCGGAGACAGGGTTCTGGTTATTGTCCAGGTTCCAGACCTTTCCAAGGTCATAGAAAGCAAATGGTTCAAAAGAAAAACCGGTCGGGGAAGACAGGCCCAGATACCGCAGTTCCAGGGAGCCTGCGATGCCCCGGTCCCCGGTGATTTCTGAAGGATCGTATCCGCGGCCCAGATCAATGCCGCCGAACCCGAATTCCTCTGAGGACAGAAGGGGCGAGAAGGCATACTGGCCCGCAACCCGGAGACTGGCCTGCCATGCATCTCCCAGGCGCTGCTGGCGCCAGGCATTGAGTACAAGGCTTGTAAAGTCGCTGTGTCCCTCTGCCCGGGACAGTTCGGGGGAGCCGGTCTCGCGGGCGCCTAGGATATCCAGTCCCTGGCGGATCTCCAGAAGCCCGGCGTTGAATCCACCCCAGGAGTCTGTGTGGTAGACAGATCCGGTCAAGCGGGCTGTGCGGATTCTGTCCCTGTAAAGGCTGGTGCCCAGGATGTCTGTATCGATATTCCTGTATTCAAAACCTGCACCCAGATTGACCAGCGTTGACCGCGAGCGGACAAGAGGATGTGTTATATCCAGGCCCAGGGTCCGGGTCAGCCCGGTGATATCAAAGTCTTCCAGCGTATATCCCGATGTGGAGTCAGAAATGCTGCCGTAAGCCTGGACTGTCGTTCCGGCGGAGGATATGGGCAGGCTGTACTGGATACGTCCGTATTTTACCTCATCCGCGGGTACAGTCGTCAGGTATGTGAGCCTGAGCTGGTCAAAGCTGTTCATGAGGCCGACAAAGGACAGGCGTCCGGTGCCCTGCCATGGGCCGCTGAACCGGGATCCTGCGTTGTCCACCGTCACCTCGCCGGATACAGATTTCTCCCGCGACGTTTCAAGCCGCAGGTTGACGGCCCCCGGCACGGCCTGGTCCGGGGGCAGGGAGACCAGCGTGCCTTTCACCTGTATGGCGCCCAGATCCTCCATACGAAGAAGCAGGGATTCCAGCGTTGGCCCATGCAGGGGACGCATAGCCTCAATATTCCGTTTCAGGTCCTGCAGCAGTCCCAGGCCATCGTTCAGTTCAAGGATGGATGTGTAACTGTCAAACTGGACCTGGGCTACATACCCCTCGATAACCTGCAGGGTGACCTGGCCGTTTTTGATGTCCTGGGGCGGGATAATGACACGGGTCAGGATATATCCCCGGGTCTGGTAGTATTTTTCCAGGGTGGAGGCGATGGCCTGGAGGCCCTGGATATCCACCTGCTTGCCGAACCAGTCTGCAACCAGCTGTGTCAGGACCTGGTCCGTAAATACAGTATTGCCTTCCAGAGCAATGGAGGCCAGGGCAAATCCTTCCGGGGCAGTTTCAACAGGCGGGGCAGTAAAGGGTTTCTTTTCTTCAGGCTTGAGGGTCGGGGCTGTTTTTTCCAGCTCTTCCCGGAATTCAGGCCGCATGACAGGTTGTTCCACACGTCCCGGATCTGCAGCGCCGGGCAGCCCTTGCGCCCAGGCTTCCGGGCCATAATACAGGCACAGGAATAGCAGGGCCGCCACCTTCCCCAAAGAAAGAGCCGGCGCCATAATGCGCTGTACTGTCCGGAAAATAGAATTCATGTGAATGGCGAGCGGATACTGAAGACCTTACTACAGCTTACAGTAGATATATGGCATATGCAGGGCAATTTTTAAAATGGCGGAAGAGGTGAGATTCGAACTCACGGTGGACTTGCGCCCACGCCGGTTTTCAAGACCGGTGCCTTAAACCGCTCGGCCACTCTTCCCGCACGCTGACTGCATGTAGCAATTTTCACCCGGCGGGGGAAGGGGCCGCGCATCTCTGCCCGTCAGGCCGAAAGGCTGATCCAGGTCAGCTCGTGCTTGTTGTGGTGCAGGTGCATCAGCCGGGAGCCCGGAATGGCGGCAAAGGCCCGTGCTGTGGCATGGTCTGTGGGCCCCTGGAACTTGATGGTGCAGACGAAATTGCGCACAAGGCCGCTGTCCCGCCAGGTCTGGACCAGCCGCAGCAGGCGTTCCGGATAGCAGATGACATCCGAGCAGAACCAGTCCACGGGGCCGACATCCTCCGG
>JALYJY010000104.1 GCA_030775045.1 Pseudomonadota bacterium
CTACGCCACAGGCCACCGCCCGGTGGGGGCCTCGACCATTACCCAGCAGGTGGCCAAGAACTTCCTGCTGTCCGGCGAGGTGTCCTATACCCGCAAGATCCGCGAAGCCATCCTTTCCTTCCGCATCGAGAAGGCCTTCACCAAGGACCGCATCCTGGAACTGTACCTGAACGAGATTTTTCTGGGGAACCGGTCGTACGGCGTGGCCGCAGCGGCCGTCAGCTGGTTCAACAAGTCGCTGGATGAACTGACGGTGGCCGAAGCTGCCTATCTGGCTGCCCTGCCCAAGGCGCCCAACAGCTATCATCCCGTCCGCAACCGGGATGCTGCATACGCCCGCCGCAACTGGGTGATCGGGGAGATGCGGGACAACGGCTATATCACCGCAGAAGAGACCAAAGCCGCCATGGCTGAGGAGATTCTCCTGCGACCCCGCACAGCGGAAGAGCGCGTGGCAGCCGGTGACTTTGCCGAGGAAGTCCGCCGGGAACTGGTCGCGGCTTATGGAGAGGAGCCGCTGTACAGGGGTGGCTATTCCGTCCGCACGACCGTTGATCCCCGCCTGCAGGAAATTGCCACACAGGCCCTGCGCCAGGGGCTGATGGCCTATGACCGCAGGCACGGCTGGCGCGGCCCTGTGGCAAAGCTGCAGACCATGCTGGACTGGTCCGGCAGCCTGGCCGGTATTGCAACGCCTGCGGGCAGTGAGGGTTGGATCCTGGCCGTGGTTCTGGATGTGACGGACAGGGATGTGGACATCGGCTTTGCGGATAAAAGCCGCGGGCGTATCCCGCTGACAGAAATGAAGTGGGCCCGGGCCTGGCGTCCCCGGGAATACCTGGGGCCGGAAGTGAAAAAGCCCTCTGACGTTATGGCCCAGGGGGATGTGATCCTGGTGGAGGCTGCGGACAAGGACAGCACCGGGAAAAAGTACCCCTCCGGAACATGGACCCTGCGGCAGGTACCCCAGGTCCAGGGGGGACTGGTGGCCATGGACCCGCATACGGGCCGCGTCCTGGCCCTGAGCAGCGGCTTCAGCAGCAGCATGAGCGTCTTCAACCGCGCCACCCAGGCCTTGCGCCAGCCTGGATCATCCTTCAAGCCCTTCATCTATCTGGCAGCACTGGAGCATGGCTTTACCCCCAGCAGCCTGATTCTGGACGCCCCTGTCGTCATCGAACAGGGGCCGGGCCTGCCCCTGTGGAAGCCCCAGAACTATTCCGGGGATTTCATGGGCCCCACCACCCTGCGCCGCGGGATCGAGAAATCCCGGAACCTGATGACCGTGCGCCTGGCCCAGAGCCTGGGCATGCCCGTGGTGGCGGACTATGCCGAGAGATTTGGCATCACGCCTGATCTGCAGGAAACCCTGTCCATGGCGCTGGGCGCCGGCGAAACCACCGTCCTGCGCCTGACGACTGCCTATGCCATGCTGGTCAACGGCGGGAAGAAGATCACGCCCACCCTGATCGACCGCATCCAGGACCAGCAGGGAAAAACCGTCTATCGCCATGACAACAGGCCCTGCACCAGCTGCCAGAGCGTGGCCTGGAGCGACAGACTGCCGACGCCGGATGTCCCGGATACCCGGGAACAGGTCACGGATCCGCGGGCCGCAGCCCAGATGGTCTCCATCCTGGAAGGCGTAATCCAGCGGGGCACGGGCCAGATCATTGCATCCCTGAACCGTCCCCTGGCCGGCAAGACGGGCACCACCAACGACTCCCGCGATGCCTGGTTTGTGGGATTTTCTCCCGATCTGGCCATAGGCGTCTATGTGGGCTTTGACACCCCTCGCGATCTGGGACCAAAGGAAACCGGGGGCAGCGTGTCTGCCCCCATCTTCAGACAGTTCATGGGTGCAGCCTTGGCAAACCAGCCGCCAACCCCCTTCCGCAGACCTTCAGGCATCCGTCTGGTCCGGATCAATCCCGAAACCGGTCTGCTGGCCCAGGCCGGAGAGACTGGTACCATCTGGGAATCCTTCATTCCGGGAACCGAGCCCGGTTCTGAATCATCTCCCGTTCTGGATGGCCTGACCGGCAGCACCGGTGAGGGATCCACGAACCCTTTCCTTGCCCCCACCCCGCAGGTGGAGGGGGTTTACTAAAATTCTAACCTCTCCCCTTGAGGGAGAGGTCGGCACACCGGGTGTAACGAGGTGGGTCGGGTGAGGAGTGCGGACGAAGAGTCTGCTTGCGACCCCTCACCCGCTCACGATGTTCACTACCTCTCCCTCAAGGGGAGAGGTTAGAATTTCAAAGGCCTGGTCACCCGTGAGGAATAAACTTCAGGACCACAAACCCGCCCACAATCAGGACAGCGGTCACAGTGGTCACCAGCACCAAGCGCTTTTCGATGAACTCCCGGATCGGCTGTCCGTATTTCCACAGCAGCAGCGCCACCAGATAGAACCGCAGGCCCCGGCAGATAATAGAAGCTCCGGTGAATTCCAGAAGGTTGAACTGGGCAGCGCCGCTGGCAATGGTCACAAGCTTGTAGGGGATCGGGGTCAGCCCTTTGAGAATAATGATAGCAGACCCGTACTGGTCAAATTCAGCCTTGAACGCCAGATAGGAGTCCACGATCCCGTAAAATTCAAAGATCCGGAGCCCTATGCCCTGGAACAGGAAATACCCGATAGCATAGCCCAGATACCCCCCCAGTACCGAGGATACCGTACAGACTGTGGCCAGCCAGAAGGCCCGCTGGCGGTTCGCCAGAATCAGGGGAATCAGCAGGATGTCCGGCGGCAGGGGAAAAACCGAGCTTTCCAGAAACGAGATCAGCGCAAGATACCAGACGGCATGGCGATGGCCTGAAAGCCGCAGGACAAGATTGTACGTGGAACGCAGCACGAAAAACTCTCTGGCTGGAAGCGGGCACGGGAAGGCCCCCTCTCCCGCAAGGGGAGAGGGGAAGCTGTCCATGATCAGGCGGCGTCCTTGCTGTTTTCTTCCGGACCTGGAAGGGTTGCTGCCTTTTCCTTGCCAACAGCACGGTCACGGTCGTGGGCCACCTTTTTCAGGCGGCTGACAACTGCGCCGGTACCTGCCGGGATCAGACGGCCAACGATGACGTTTTCCTTCAGGCCGGACAGCGGATCGACCTTGCCGGCCACAGCTGCCTCGGTCAGGACACGGGTGGTTTCCTGGAACGACGCTGCCGAGAAGAAGGACCGGGTCTGCAGCGATGCCTTGGTAATGCCCTGCAGGACCGGTTTTCCGGTGGCCGTGCGGCCGCCTTCCTTCATCACCTTTTCGTTTTCCAGGACGAACTCGTCATAGTCCACCTGCTCCCCTGTCATCAGGGTGGTGTCGCCTGTTTCGGTGATCTCGATCTTCTGCAGCATCTGGCGGGTAATCACCTCGATGTGCTTGTCGTTGATCTTCACACCCTGCAGACGATAGACCTCCTGGATCTCGTTGATAAGGTATTCGGCCAGCGCCTCAACCCCCAGGATGGACAGGATGTCGTGCGGCACAGGGCTGCCGTCCATCAGCAGATCGCCCGGCTGGACAGGGTCCCCTTCCTGGACGGCCACGTGCTTGCCCTTGGGAAGCAGATATTCCCGCTCCTCACCGGTTTTTTCATTCCGGACAACGATGCGGCGGCGGGTCTTGTAGTCCTTGCCGAACACCACCCGGCCCTCGATATCCGAGATGATGGCAAAGTCCTTGGGACGCCGGGCCTCGAACAGTTCCGCAACCCGGGGCAGACCGCCTGTGATGTCGCGGGTCTTGGTGGTTTCCCGTGGAATGCGGGCCAGCACATCCCCGGCCTTCACATGGGCGCCCTTGTCCACATTGATGATGGCGTCCACGGACAGATAGTACCGGGCCTCTGCTCCGCTGGACAGGATGATGGGCTTTTTCGTTTTGGCATCATGCAGCACCAGGCGCGGCTTCATGTCCGCCATACGGGCCTGCTGGCGCCAGTCGGAAACAACTTTCGAGCTGATACCCGTGGCCTCGTCCATGATCTCGCGGTACGAAACGCCTTCCGTCAGGTCGGCATAGTGTACCACACCGTCCTTTTCAGTAATGACAGGCAAGGTGTACGGATCCCATTCAGCCAGTTTCTGGCCCTTCGTGACCTTTTTCCCTTCGGCCACCAGCAGCCTGGCGCCGTAGGGAACCCGGTGACGGGCCCGTTCCCGGCCCTTGTCGTCCGCCAGGACCAGTTCGGTATTGCGGGCCATGACGATGGAAACACCCTCGGAATTGGTGACGACGTTGCGGTTCCTGATTTTCAGTGTGGAATCGAACGCTGCCTCGACCGAGGACTGTTCCGCGCCACGCTGGGCCGCACCACCGATGTGGAAGGTCCGCATGGTCAGCTGGGTTCCCGGCTCACCGATGGACTGGGCGGCAATAACACCCACCGCCTCTCCCATGGTCACCGGCGTTCCGCGGGCCAGATCACGGCCATAACATTTTGCGCAGACACCGATCCTGGTGTCACAGGTCAGGACCGAGCGGATCTGGACAGCATCCACACCCGCGTTTTCAATGACCTCGCAAGCCGTCTCGTCAATCAGGATGCCTGCCTTGACAATAGTCTTGCCGGACAGGGGATCCACCACATTGGCTCCTGCCGTACGGCCCAGGATACGCTCGGTCAGGGGGGCAACCACCTCACCGCCCTGGATCACGGCCTTGACGGTCAGGCCGCCGTTTGTACCGCAATCCTCCTCAAGGATGATGCAGTCCTGGGCCACGTCCACCAGACGGCGGGTCAGGTAACCCGAGTTGGCGGTCTTCAGGGCTGTGTCTGCCAGACCCTTGCGGGCGCCATGGGTCGAGTTGAAGTATTCCTGAACGGTCAGGCCTTCCTTGAAGTTCGAGATGATGGGCGTCTCGATAATCTCGCCCGAGGGCTTGGCCATCAGGCCGCGCATGCCGGCCAGCTGCTTGATCTGGGCTGCCGATCCGCGGGCGCCCGAATGGGCCATCATGTAGACCGAGTTGATCCCGACGCCCGGCACGGACTTCGAGATGCCCTTCATCATCTCCTCCGCCACCCTTTCGGTGCAGGCGGACCAGACGTCCACGACCTTGTTGTATTTTTCGCCCCGGGTGATCAGGCCATCCAGATACTGCTGTTCGTATTCCTTGACCTGTCCCTGGGCTGCACGCACCAGGGCTTCCTTGGCTTTCGGAATGATCATGTCATCCTTGCCGAAGGAAATGCCGGCCCGGCACGCATGGCTGAAGCCAAGGCCCATCAGCCGGTCGGCAAAGATCACGGTCTCTTTCTGGCCGCAGTGGCGATAGACCGTGTCGATAACCCCCGTGATGTCTTTCTTGGTCAGCAGGCGGTTAACCAGCGAGAACGGAACATTGTGGTGACGGGGCAGGATCTCGGACAGCAGCATGCGACCCGGCGTTGTTTCCACAACGCTGGTCACAGGTTTTCCTGCAGCATCCACGGTCGCATAGCGGGCCCGGATCCTGCTGTGGAGGTTAACGGCCTTTGCATCCAGCGCCTGCTGGATTTCGCCCACGGACCCGAAGGCCATCCCCTCACCCGGCATGCCGGCCATATCCATGGTGATGTAGTACAGCCCCAGAACGATGTCCTGGCTGGGAACGATGATGGGCTTGCCGTTGGCGGGCGACAGCACGTTGTTGGACGACATCATCAGCACGCGGGCTTCCAGCTGGGCCTCCAGGCTCAGCGGCACGTGGACAGCCATCTGGTCGCCGTCAAAGTCGGCGTTGAAGGCTGTGCAGACCAGCGGATGCAGCTGTATGGCCTTGCCCTCGACCAGCACGGGCTCGAACGCCTGGATGCCCAGACGGTGGAGCGTGGGCGCGCGGTTCAGCAGGACCGGGTGTTCGCGGATAACCTCTTCCAGGATATCCCATACCTCGGGACGTTCCTTTTCCACCATGCGCTTGGCGGCCTTGATGGTCGAGGCGTGCCCGTACAGTTCCAGCTTGTGATAGATGAAGGGCTTGAACAGCTCCAGCGCCATTTTCTTGGGCAGGCCGCACTGGTGCAGTTTCAGCTCGGGGCCAACCACAATGACCGAGCGGCCGGAATAGTCCGCGCGCTTGCCCAGAAGGTTCTGGCGGAAA
>JALYJY010000105.1 GCA_030775045.1 Pseudomonadota bacterium
CCCATCAGGTGCGCGGTCCCGCCCGAGGCTTTCACCGTCCTGATAAAATCCTGCAGGGCGGGATTGGTGTCCAGCTCCCCGCTGGCGATGGCGTTGTCGATCATGGGCAGGTCCTGGAAGATCACCCGGCCGGCGCCCATGTTCATGTGCCCGACCTCGGAATTGCCCATCTGGCCGTCAGGCAGGCCCACGTCCTTCTCTCCCGCCTGGATCAGGGCGTGGGGACAATCCTTCCACAGGGCGTCGAGCACAGGCGTTTTCGCCAGCGCCACAGCGTTGCGGTCCGTGTCCTCACGATGGCCCCAGCCGTCCAGAACGCACAAGATCACAGGGCGGGGGCGGGCATTCTGGCGGAACATGGTGCTGTCTTTCATATCTGTGTCATCCTGAGCGCAGCGAAGGATCCTTCAGTCGCTCCGCTTCTTCAGGATGACAATAAACAATAACAGGTCTGTGCAAAATCCTTCTGACGAAGAAAATAACCTGTTTCCCCACAAAAGTCAGGTCCGATGACAGGTCATTTAAAACAAATATGGCTCGCCCTTCAGCCGTCATCCCGGCGAAGGCCGGGATAACGGTAAAAAATGACTTTTGCAAAGGTCCCATTGAAGGAGAGGTACAAGGTTGTTACTACCTCCCCCAGGGAAAAAGTTAAAAAAGTTCACAAGCTTGCCCGTGTGATTTATCCTCCTCTATAGTGGCGGCGAAGGTGGAATCTTTCCACTTTCCGGGACCTAGAAAACCTCGTTCAGGACGGTTGTGCAGCTCTGGCTGCATCCCGTAAACCTCGCCTCGGTCTTCCGTAGGGCCGGGAGGTATTGTCGTATGTCCAGGGGGAAACCCTAAAGGACAATGCGCCGTTTCTTGAGCGGTTTTCTAGCTCCCGGCCGCCAGGGCCACTGCGGTCCTGGCGGTTTTCACCCGGCCCGGGAGACACCATCATGAAAAAAACCAGAAAGAAAAAGCCCCGCAAACTCGAGCGCGTCTCCGGACTGCTGTGGAATTTCAGCACGGTCCTCCTGACCCGGGTTTCCCGGGACATCCTGGTTGCAGCGATGGATTATGAGCAGAACGGGACCGCCATGGATCATCCCCGGAACCGGAAGAATCTGGAGCATCTCGTCGACCTCACGTGGGCGAATGCCATGCAGCGTCACATCGTTTCCAGGGCAGCGCGTGAAGCGGTGCAAGAGGCTGCCGGGGGCCACAGGTCCTGAGACTCCTCCCGGCGGAAGGGCAGAAATGGCGTCCATACCGGTTATTCCCCCAGCAGGCTGTCCGCCGCGGCGCGCGCCTGGTCGGTGACGGTGGCGCCGGAAAGCATGCGGGCGATTTCCTCGCGCCTGTGTTCCTGTTCCAGGGCCACCACGTTGGTGACCGTAATGTCTTTCCGGGTATTTTTCTGTACTTTCCAGTGATGGTCGCCCCGGG
The DNA here is from genome assembly GCA_030775045.1 of Pseudomonadota bacterium. Classification (NCBI taxonomy): domain Bacteria; kingdom Pseudomonadati; phylum Pseudomonadota; species Pseudomonadota bacterium. The sequence goes on from JALYJY010000105.1 coordinate 1,432, forward strand.
CCGCCACCTGCGGACTGTGGGTCACCACCAGCACCTGGAAGTCCTTTGCCAGTTTTGCCAGGCGCTCACCCACCGCAGCCGCCACGGCTCCGCCAATCCCCGTATCCACTTCGTCGAATACCAGCACAGGCACTGTGTCGGCCTTTGCCAGAACCACCTTCAGCGCCAGCATGAAGCGCGCCAGTTCTCCCCCCGAGGCAATCCTGTTCAGCGGTCCCGGTGGTGCGCCCGGGTTGGTAGCCACGGCAAACGTTACCCGATCCTGCCCGGACGGGCTCCAGTCCGCCTCGGCCAGCATCTCCACCTGCGTGGTGAACACAGCCCGGTCCAGCTTCAGCGGACCCAGCTCGGCGGCTACCTTTTTGTCCAGTGCCACGACCGCCTTGCGCCTTGCCTTGCCCAGCCTGTCCGCCACCGCTGCATAGACCGTACGCTTCTCCTCTTCCTCCCGCGCCAGGCGGGACAGGGTGTCGCCCTGGGTCTCGATCAGGTCCAGCCGCCGGGCCATGTCCTGGCGCAGCGCGGGAAGATCAGAGACGGACACACTGTGCTTGCGGGCCAGCGCGCGCAGGGCGTACAGACGCTCCTCCACCTGGTCCAGGGCACGCGGATCCTGATCCACGCTGCGGCCCAGAGCCTCCAGCCCGGCCACAGCCTCATCCACTTCCACCGCCACGCGATCCAGGGCGGCGACGATCTGCTCCACCCCCTGCAGCCGGTCGCCCAGGCGGGACAGCGCCTTCTGCGCCTGGAACAGGCTGCGCACGGCTCCGGACTCGCCGGCCAGGGCCGCCAGCGCACTTTCCATGTTCTCCAGTATCTTGCCCGCGTTCATCAGCAGCTGGCGCCGGGAGGCCAGTTCATTCTCCTCGTCCGCCTGCGGATCCAGGGTATCCAGTTCCTCCAGCGCGTGACGCAGGAAGTCTTCCTCACGCCGGGCCGCCTCGATCTGGCGGGCAGCCTCTTCCCGCGCTGCAGCAGTGGTTTTCCAGGTCTCATATGCGGCCCGCACTTTGGCCACATCGGCCTGCAGGCCCCCGAAAGCGTCCAGCACATCGCGGTGCGTCTGCGGATCCAGCAGGCCGTGGGTGTCGAACTGACCGTGGATCTCCACCAGCGTCCCGCCCAGCTGGCGCAGCAGGGCCACGCTGACCGGCTGGTCATTGGCAAAGGCGCGGCTGCGGCCATCTGTCCCTACTGTGCGGCGCAGGATCAGCGCTGTCTCCGCCTCCAGCCCCTGGTCCTTCAGCAGCGCCAGGACCGGATGCTTCGGCGGCAGGGAAAATTCGGCTGTCACGCTGGCCTGCTCCGCCCCCGGACGCACCAAGGCACTGTCGGCCCGTCCACCCAGCGCCAGCCCCAGGGCATCCAGCAGGATGGACTTGCCAGCGCCCGTCTCGCCCGTCAGGACGGACAGCCCGGGACCAAAGGACAGGTCCAGCTTTCCGATCAGGATAAAATCACGGATGGAGAGGGAAACGAGCATGGGGTTCGCGGACAGTGGATATCCGCGCCACCATAGAATGGCAGCGGCCGTCTGTTCAACAAGGGAAAAACGCTAGAGCGCCAGCCTGATCACCCGCATGGTGGGACCATCAGGCCGCGAAGGTTCTTGCGTCAGGGCCGCTATGTCCAGTTCCGGGTTATTGGAAACCAGTGCAGCAACAGCCTCCTGGTATGGCTTCAGAATTTCCCGGGTGCCCTTATCCGCGCTGAAATCAAATTCTTCCCCGGTGGCAGTACGGCCATAGAAGCGACTGATTGCCAGATCACTTTCTGGTCCTGTGCTGCAACACACTCTTGTAGCCGACGTACCCGTATTGTTCGTGCCGATCCAGAGAATATCTACCCCGACAAGACGGGGGGCAGCAGCAGCCAATGACAACAGGATTGTGAAGCAACCCAAAGTTGCATATCATGCTGCGTGATATGATATTTCTGGTTGCGTTGTTGTAGTTCTGGTTTACAGGTTTATGGGTTGTTTTTCAGGCGGGACAGCCGTGATGAAATCCTTGATGTCAGGCTTGGTACGGCGATGGGTCAGCCTGAGCGATTGTGCGAAGGCTCTGGTCCTGGTTCTTGCCATTATGTTCGTGGTGGGGGTGAAGCACGAAGCGGCCCTTCTGTTCCGGGACAGGCCCTCGCAGGCGGAGATGGAGAAGCTTCTGACCCTGTCGGACAGGGGCAGCTGGGGGGTTGCAGGCGCAGTTTGAGAAGGCCTTCCCCAGGGGCAGCAACATCCGTGATGTGCTGGCGTTCATGGATGGATATGCGGATGAGAAGAATGAATTCAACACGCTGGACTATCCGTCCATCAGTCCCAACTGGGCCTACTGGCTGAGCCAGGTTACAGGAGAGATCACGCACTCCCTGTATCTCAAAAAACCGGCGCCATCCGACTTGCCCCGGATCACCTGGGTGGTGGAGATCCAGCACCGGCGGGGGCCGGCTGGTCCAGGCCCGGTTCATGTCCCACGGGCCGGATGAAAGCTTCCTCGCATGGGCCAAAATGCAGAACTGGGGGGAGACGCGCGCTCCTGTTCTTGAGAAGCGCTATGCCAGAATCATGGAGATGCAGCCCACACCCAAAGATATCCGTGCCCTGACGGACTGGCTGGAAGGCAGAGATGTGATGGTCAGTGTGGGAGGGTTCTCTTATTATTCGAAAAAAGAGAAAAGGTATAAAGATTCAGAGACTGCTGATTATCCTCGTTATAAATTTTACTTTTATCCACATAATACAGAAATTATACCGTTTAATGGAGATGATATAGATTTCATCTTCTATTTTGATAAAGATAAAAATCTTGTCAAGGCATCTGGATCTCCGACCCCGCACAAGATCTGGGCTACACCTGCAGACCTTCTTTGGCTTCTGCTGTACCGGCTTGTGTACTGGCACCCTTATCAACCCGAACCTGTCCTCTCAATCAAGGAGTAAGTAATCATGGCTTCAATTGCGATCGAATGGCGTCCCGTAGCTGGCATTCCGGGAGGTCCGGGGCATCTGTATCTGGTTTATCGAGACGATAATGATCTGGACCAGGAAGACTGGAAAGCAATATCCGGTGGCCCGGAATATCCAGGAGAAACCGGGTCAGGAGAATACGGCCGTCTGATGAGCGGCTATAAACTTAGGACTTCTGAGACTCCTAACACAGCAGGACAAGTTCTCAACGCAACTATCGACCGATATGAGACTGGTGACTCTGCGTCCACCCGCGGCAGCACGGTTCTTCTGTCAGGAACAGACGCAGAATTACAGGCTACATGGTTCCGGATGGTGTCTGTGGCGAACAAGATCTTCGCACGTGAGTACACTTACTTACATTGGCGCCGACGTTCTTCCTCCCTTTGACGACGCCCTGAATTCCAACACCCTGATCATGAACGTTCTGCAGCAAACGGGGCTGCCAGTGACCTTCCCCACAGGCAAGGAAGCCTCTGATTTCCCCGGTGCAGACCTGTACCTGAACTTTGCGGGAAGCGATGTGTGGGGTGAGGGGTGGTCGGATGTGGTGAACTACAGCCGTGATGGGGCTGGCATTGTGGCCAATCTGTCGGCCACAGCCATAGATGGTCTGCAGGCAGGGCAGATTCAGGATGGCTGGGGATAGACTGACACTATTGATCCGGACGGTGGCGTAGAATCCATTATTGGCAGTCAGCATGGGGACACCTTTTACGGCAGCCTGAAAGAAAGCTGGATTGATGGCGGATTCACCATCAACGGCGGCGATACCAATGCTGCCAGTGATCTGAGGTTGGCGACATGAGGTCACGGATTGTTGTGCCAATTTTGATGAAACGGCTCTTGATAGAACACACCTATGGGTTGTAGATTTCTGAGAAATATCTACAAAAAACGGAATGGCCCGATGAGAAAAGCTCTTCTTGTTGCAGCATTGCTTTTTTTGCCCCTGCAGGCCTGTGCGGCAGAGAATGCCCCTGTGCAGCAGGTGGCTCCTCCGGTTCCAGAGCCCGAAGCCATGTACGAGGGCCTGCCGAAGTATTCCGTGCCGGACCCAAAGGTATGGCCTCTCGCCCCCATGACCGTGCCGGAGAAGAAGCAGATTCTCAAGACAGTCCTGACCCTTCGGCCACCGCCATTTGATGGGGGTTTTGACAGACAGGTCTGCACAGAAATCCTGGATGGTCTGCGTGATGGCAGCCCTGATGTGGAAATTCTGGAGCCCCTGTTTGTCACCCAGAACATGAACGACCCTCGCATGCAGAAGGTTATTGGGCACTGTCCGGATCTGCATCTGGATACAAAATGGTTTTTCAGAAACCCGGAGGATGCGGCGGCAGCGCACAAACTTCCCAAAGGAAAAGCATGGGATGATTATGCGGATCGAGCTGACGCCACTGCCAATTTCACTTTGTACAAACTTGATCCCACTCTCAGTGGGGGGGGG
>JALYJY010000106.1 GCA_030775045.1 Pseudomonadota bacterium
GTGCAGGACCGACAAGGCGCCTGTCCTGAACACACAATCAGCCACCACCCAGCCGCATTCCGTGCGGGTTCAGGCGGCTTTCTGCCAGTATGATACAGTCATGACCTCGGCCTCCGGATCTGTGGACAGTGTCTCCAGCCCCCGGGATCCCGGATTCCAGTCCCTGATGGCTACGGTTGCCACAACCCTGTTTCCCTATGACCGGGAAGATCGCAGGGAAAGGTGTCCCGGCTCAGGCATGTGCTGAGAAAAACCCGTTACAAACCCTGACTGCCGAGTTCTCCTGCCTGGTCAGGCAAGGGAGCCCGGCAGTTTTTTGTCCAGGCCCAGGCCGATATAGAACGGCAGAAGGCACAGCAGCCCCAGCCAGGACGCGCTCCACAGGTTCACATTGACGCACATGACGGTGAGCGTTGCCCCCACAAGCGCCAGAACCCGGGGGCCCTGTCTGTTGTCCAGCGGCATTATTTTCCGGAACACAGCGACCAGGAAAATTCCTGCTGCAAGGACGCCGGCGACACCCAGGTCAAGCCAGACCTGAAGCGGTGCATTGTGAGGATGGACGAATTTGTAGGATTTTCCATGGAAGGATTCCATGAAGGGGATCGTGAACAGCCTTCCGGCATCCATGCCCCATCCGGACAGGGGCTTTTCCATGATTTTTTCAGCAACAAAAGACCAGACTTCCAGCCTGGCCCCGATTGTCCCGGGGCGCCAGGACATCAGCCATGTGCCATGGGCCAGGGCATACGCCTCCTGCACGATCCAGGGCATCAGGGCCAGGGCCGCAAGCGCACCGGCCAGAACCAGGCGACAGAACCACCGGAAGCTGATGTGACCTGCCAAAAGAAAGGCTGTGCCCGCCACAAGGGCCATTACGGCGGCGCCACTCTCTGACAGGATTGTGATCACGGCTGTCCAGGCCAGAAGCCCCAGCGCCAGGACTTTCCGGCGGGGCCACAGCCAGCCCATGACCGGCCATACCAGAATGGCCAGGACCACAGCGCCCCTGTTGGTGCGGGTCATGTTGATTTCTCCGATCAGGTTCAGGTGCAGAAGGATTTTCTGGACAAGCCCATGGTCCAGCACATCCAGTGAAAACAGGAAAAGGGCTGCCGCCATCGATACACCGGTGACGATCCAGACCTGCCTGCGGGTCCTTTCATCCAGATCCCGGACCACCATCCAGGTCATGAAGCCTGCAAGCATGGCCCCTGCTGTTCTTGCCGGAAGGCGGGCATTGTCATACAGCTGTTCCAGATCTGCACCGCCTCCCAGAAGGCAGGTCACAAGCAGCAGAAGACAGGCCGGAAGAAGCGTGGGGGACGCGGCCAGGGCAGGGAAGGGGCGCCGCTCAACAGCCATGGCTAGGAACAGGATCAGGATGATCACAGGGGCTGCTGCAAGGCCATGGGACGCGAAGATGCCGATGATCGGGACAAAAGCCGCCAGCAGCCAGAGCAGGAAACGGGTTGCGATTCCAGGGGTGTATGTCAAGACAGTCTCCATTGAAGGTTAATCCGGGATACACCTTTTTGGCTGGAAGTGAAACCGGCCCTGCCAGCCAGAATACCTCTTCATGAAAGTAAAACGGTCAGGCACTCTGTACGCACGTGGAAACACAGGATTTCAGCGGGGGATTGGAACATGTCTGGAAGCAGGATTCTGGCGGGTGTGGGTGCTGCGATTGTTGTGGCTTCTGGCTGTGCCACCGCACCACCTGAGCTTACCCTGAGAGATCGGGATGGTGGTCAGGTGCAAATCGGGTCTGTGGAAAATCTTCCCGGAGGTTTGCAAAGAGTCAGGGTTGTGCGGCAGGGCGCCCCTTTCTGCGAGGGAACCAAAACAGTGCCTTACACAGACCTGATGAGCGGGATTACATACCAGAAGACCTACCGGTCCCTGTGTCCGCCACCGGAGCGCTTTTACTGGGTTGACCCGAAGAGTGGTTACGCCTGGGCGACCTGGAAGTACGGGCACCTGCTGCGGACTGTGAATGGACAGACCGGCCACTGGGAAGTGGACGGGTGGGGCAGCAGTCTGCATCTTCTGGGGGAGAGACCAAAAGAGAATGAGCGGATTCTGGGCCGGGAGGAGCGGAAATTCGGTCTGGCCGTGCTTGTGACTGTTTTCGGTTCCCGTACTGAATGGATGCAGGACATGCGTGACCTGGGAATGATCTCCGGGGAAAAACCTGATCTCCGGATGTACCCTTCAGATCACCACCCGGCAGAAGCAGAGTCTTCTGCTTCTCCGGAAGAAAAAAAGCCTGATACAATTCCTGGTCCAACACCGGAAGGCCTTCCTTCAGCAGAAGCGGGCTATGCAGCGGCGAAAGGCGCGCTTGACGCCATGGCAGCGATGGAAGAAGACACAGAATCCTGCCGGAATCAACTGCCTTTGGCCTGTCGTACGATGCTGGGTCACTGGGAGTGGGCTGTTAAAAAAGCAGGTTATGGTGACATAAGCCCCCCGACGAAGGTCTGCGACGGGCAATCCTGGCCGGATATCGGGCAGGTCAAGGTCATGCACCAGGCGCTTTCAGGTGTTCTCAGTGCTGCTCTGGAAGCGAATGAAGCCCTTGGGCCCGCTGTGGGCATAAGAGTTATAAGCGTGAATGGGCAGGTAAAAGCCCTGACTTTTCGCTGTGGCGGATAGCATTGATACAAAATTAACTTTCTGCAAGTAAAACAGTCTGTGACAATGGGTGCAGGACGGTCACGGGTTACAGGGAGGTAAAGATGGCGGACACTGTTGGAAAAGATGGAACCGGAGCGGCGGGCAAAAGAATAGCCCATGCCATAGCCGTTGCGGGCCGCAATCGTGTTGCCAGTGCTGCTCTGGCTGCGCTGATGGGCCTTCCCGTATTTGCCGCCCTTTTCCCTGAAGAGGCCCAGGCTGGCAATATCAAGGCTGTTACCATCTACGATGCCGATGGCAATAAGACCCGGTATCAGAGCGATGTTCCTTATGATTACAGAAACTATGATGTCGGGCCGGGAAAATCCCGGCTCTGGGTTGAGGCTGGAAACCGGAAGAGCAAGGCCCACCATGACTGGCCGGATCGTCCCGGGACAGCTTTTCCTGATCGTGTGATATTTCTGTCAAACGGCGACACAGTAAGGCTGCACGGTTCAGAGAGGACGGTTATCCGTGAAGGAACCCCCATGTCCTTCAGCGGCCTTATGAATGAGGCCCGTCAGGAAAGGCTGGCACTTGCCGCCAATGAAAAAGCCCGGGCCGCCGGGGAAAAACTCCCTTATCCCCAGGCGGGAATCCAGGGATATGGTATTATGCTTGGTACCCTGACAACTGTTCATGACGCCGTTGCCGAAGAACTGGAACAGGATGTGCTGCGCTATTTTTACGCGCGCAGGTACAGGTACGGTTTTGGCATGATAAGTTTCCCCACAGTGGATGTGAGCGGGCTTCCCTTGGGTGATGTTCTTAATCTTAATCTGCCCAATGTGCCAATCGTCAGGAAACCCAATGGCCGTCTGGCTGCCGCACAGGCCAGCCGTTCTACTGAATATATTTCCGGCGGATTTCTGTCAGGGGGCCGTATCTATCCAACACAGCATGGGCAGCTGGAGGGGGGAAAATATTTCTTCTACAAAAAGGACAAGGATGGAAATTTCATTCCTGTCAAGGATGTTCCTGCCAGCCTGACCGGAGATTTCTATGTCAAGACGGTGGATGGAGAGTATGGCCGTCTGGTCGTATTGCCCGGTACCAACCGTATCCTGAACGGCCAGCATCTGGGGTACATTGTCGCCGGTCCTGGCAATGGCCTGAAAAAGGACAGGCTGTGTGTCTTCGACGGCAACATCGGCGATCGCCTGGAATTTTGCTATGATGTGGAGAAAGGCCAAGCAGGCTGGCGCATGTGGATCCCTGGCCCTGAAGGCAGGGAACTGACCCCGCGCGAGGTAGACGATTTCAGGGAGGAACTGAACAGGCTGGAGCGCTTGGCCTGGTTCTGGCGCAACCAGCGTGATCCGGAGCTTGGCGAAGGCAAGAGGCCCGACTGGAGACAGGATCCTCCTGCCGAAGTGGTTATCGACCGCGATCGACCCCTTGATCAGGAGGACCAGCCTGTTGCTGGCCAGGTTGTGGATGGAAAGATCATTAAATATGAGACGAATGTCTATCAGTGCATTGGGGAAAATTCCTGTAATGAGCTGCCTGCCGGGGATACGGAGGGTGAATCCGGACGGGCGCCTTCAGAAACAGACCCGCTTGTAATCGTGCACAACAAGGACGGGAAGGGCGGCGTTATTGTAACGCAAGGTAATGAGAAGCCCATATCTGTTAATGGAGGTAACGGCAGCATTACAGTAACCCGTCAGACCGAAAGTGCGCCCACCTACAATTTCAATGCGACTTTCAACCAGTACTACGACTGGCTGAAAGGGAAACGCAGGAATCCTGGTCCGCCCAAAAAGCCCGGTGAAGACCAGGAGACATGGGAAACGAAATGCAAAAAGATGGACACACCGGATCTGCTGGGCCGTACCACTTCCCTGGAGATTTCTACGGGGATGGCCTGTGAGGAAGACCGTTTGAAGGCGGACTTCAGAAGAATGCTTCTGGCTGCCGCTGAAATAACGGATCGGGCAGTTCGTGATCCTGCCTTGCGAGAGGATAAATATGTCCGGGAAGTGGTGGCTTATTTCGTCAGTGTCTATGGGAAGGAAAATCCGGAGCCAAACTTGTCTGAATGGCGAAAGAGTGTTCAGAAACGCCTCTGGGAAATGGGCCAGATTCTGGGTGCCGAGAAATGGACGCAGGATAAGGCAGACCATAAGGCAATGGTTATCCGCATCAGGAATGAAATGAGACGCGGTCAGACCGGACCGGCCTGCCCGCCGTACCAGATTCTCGGTTTCTGACAGATTGCCAAAGATACCCCCTCCCTTGTGGAGGGGGTTTTTCTTTATGCTTTCCGGGCTGGAACGCCCAGCCTGTAGCCCTCTTCATCCGTCAGCAGGATATGCGGGTTGCGCGGGTCGTTCTCGATTTTCTGTCGCAGGCGCCAGATGTGGGTTGCCAGCGCATGGGTTGTGGCTTCCGGATGATAGCCCAGAACTTCCAGCAGCAGGGTTTCGGCAGGGACAGCGCCATTCGCACCGGCCAGAAAAGACAGAATGGCCGTTTCCGAATCCGTCAGTCGTATGTCATCAGGGCTTTCCCGGCTGTACAGCCGCTTTTCCTGTCGTGACAGGATCCAGGGGCCGATCCTTACGTCCGCGTATGAGGCTCTGGCTCGTGCAACTTCCTGCCACAGTCGTGCAACAGAAACCGGCTTTTCCAGCGGGGCGCGCCCAAGGCGAATCACGGGACAGTTCCATTGCGCCGGCAGGGCAGGATCCGGGATATCCTCATCCACAATGACAAGGTCAGGCAGGGCGTCTGCCATTACAGTTCTGGTTTCTTCGATGGTGCTGGCAGAAAAAACCTTTCCCAGGCGGGACAGGGGAACAGACAGGACTTCCCGTACAGGGGAAGACGGACTGACAAGAAGGAGACGGGAAATCATGCTGTCACCATACCTGCCGGCGCAGTGTGCCTCAAGCACAGAACAGGACCTGGAAGTTGGGCCTTGACACTGCAGGCAGCGATCACATATATGATCCCTCCTGCTTTCGGGCAGGCGGCCCATTGAACATTGTGGACAGGAAGAAGAAGTGTGATCAGGGAAGGCCGTTTGGTCTTGTTCTGGTTGTGCTGTGTTTCTGTGGCTGAGGCCTTTTCCGTATTGCGGGGAGGGTGCTGGCTGTG
>JALYJY010000107.1 GCA_030775045.1 Pseudomonadota bacterium
ACATGGAGGCGCCCTCCTCCAGCAGATCGGCCAGCATGGCCGTGCCCAGAAGATAGCGCACCGTCCGGCGATCCGTTCTCTCCCGGGCTTCCTGGAGGGCCCGGGGCCATTCACTGGCCTCGTAATCACCCCGGCCCAGCCAGATCAGGGCCATCAGTTCAGTCAGCTCGTCCTCGTTCAGGGCTTCCAGAACACCGGTCAGCTCTTCCTGCGTTGGGTTGTCGCGGGTGGATTCCAGAATGCCCACCTCCTTGTCATCAGCGGCGTTTGATCCGCCCTCCAGATACTCGGGCGGCACCATGGCGCCAAACTCCCGCGCTTTCACAACGATATAGGTCAGCTTGTCCAGGGGCAGGGCCTGCATGATCACTTCCTGCAAAACGGGGAGAACTCTGCTGTTCCAACGCCCTGAATGCAGGATTGTTCCATGAGCACCGGCCTGTCCGCCATAGCTTCAGCGAAGGCGGAAAGCGCAGAAAGGCCAGCCAGAGGGCCACAGAAAACGGTTTGTCACTCCCACTCGATCGTGCCGGGAGGCTTTGACGTCACGTCATAGACCACCCGGTTGATGCCCCGCACCTCGTTGATGATGCGGGTGGCGACGCGTGACAGAAAGGCATGGTCAAAGGCAAAGGAATCCGCCGTCATACCGTCCGATGACGTCACGGCCCGCAGGGCGCAGACGTGGTCATACGTCCGCCCGTCGCCCATCACGCCGACGCTTTTCACAGGCAGCAGGACGGCGAAGGCCTGCCAGATGGCGTCGTAGAGGCCAGCGGCGCGGATTTCCTCCAGGAAAATGGCATCAGCCTTGCGCAGGATGTCCAGCTTTTCCACCGTGATCTTTCCGGGCATGCGCACAGCAAGGCCAGGTCCCGGGAACGGATGGCGTTTCACAAAATCAGCATGCAGGCCCAGTTCGATCCCCAGGGCGCGCACCTCGTCCTTGAACAGCTCGCGCAGGGGTTCCACCAGCTTCAGGTTCATGCGCTCGGGCAGGCCGCCCACGTTGTGGTGACTCTTGATGGTGACCGAGGGACCGCCGGTGAAGGACACGCTTTCGATCACATCGGGATACAGCGTTCCCTGCGCCAAAAACTCCGCGCCGCCGATGCGTTTCGCACAGGCCTCGAACACATCGATGAATGTGGCCCCGATGATCTTGCGTTTCTGCTCGGGGTCTTCCACATCGGCCAGCCGCGACAGGAACAGGGCTGAGGCATCCTCATGCACCAGCGGGATATTGTAGTGCTGGCGGAACAACGACACCACCTGGTCGCTTTCCCCGCCCCGCATCAGGCCGGTATCCACATAGATGCAGGTCAGCTGGTCCCCGATCGCTTTATGGATCAGGATCGCCGCCACGGAAGAATCCACGCCGCCCGACAGACCGCAAATCACCTTGCCGGTACCCACCTGCTGGCGGATCCTGGCCACCGCCTCGTCGCGGAATGCCGCCATGGTCCAGTCGCCGCGGCAACCGCAGATATCCCGGACAAATTTGTCCAGAAGCTGGCTGCCATGGGGCGTATGGGCCACTTCCGGATGGAACTGTACGCCGTAGAAGCGGCGCGAATCATCAGCGATGAAGGCGAACGGTGCCCCTTCCGATCGCGCCACGACCCGGAACCCGGCGGGCAGACGGGACACATGATCCCCGTGGCTCATCCACACCTGTTCCTTTGCATCTTTGGCCCACAGGCCCTCCAGCATCAGGCAGGTATCCGTCACTTCCACATGGGTGCGGCCAAACTCCCGGTGACTGCCGGCCTCGACCTTGCCGCCCAGCTGTTCCACCATGGTCTGCTGGCCATAGCAGATTCCCAGGACAGGCCGCCCCAGATCAAACAGACCCTCCGGTGCGCGGGGAGAACCGGATTCGGTCACGCTGGCCGGTCCACCGGACAGGATGATTCCCTTTGGTCCAAAATCCCGGATGCGTTTCAGGTCCGCGTGGCTGAATGGCCAGATCTCGCAATAGACACCCTGTTCGCGTACGCGCCGGGCGATCAGCTGGGTCACCTGGCTTCCGAAGTCCAGGATCAGGATGCGGTCGTGCCCGCCAGGACTGGATTTTTCCATTTTATGCTTGATTCCTGCAGAGGCGTCACTATAAGTGGCCCGAACTTATTCGCCCCGTGCGACAGGTTCAAGGGCATATTCGATGACAGGCTATACTGCCGACAAATATGTCACCTGGGATGATGTCCAGGACAGGTGCCGGATCCTCGCTCACCGGATCATGGAACAGGGCTGTCCCTACAAAAAGATACTGGCGATCACCCGCGGCGGATTTTTCCCTGCCGGCATTCTGGCGCGCGAGCTGGACATCCGGAATGTGGAGACGGTGTGCATCGACACCTATACCGTCTCGGCCCAGCGGGGCGATCCGGTCATTCTGAAACCACCAGCGCCGGAGTACACGGACGAAGTGATTGTGGTGGACGACCTGGTGGATACAGGGTCCACCCTGGCGCTTCTGAAACAGCACCTGAAGCGCTTCATCACCGTCACCATTTTCGCCAAGCCCCGGGGCGAGTCCCTTGTGGACCTGTATCACGAGAAAGTACCCCAGGACACATGGGTGCGCTTTCCCTGGGACACCTATCGTCAGTACGTCAAGCCGCTGGCCCTCATGCGCGATGCGGGAGAAAAATCCTGAAAGTAAATCGCGCATGGACAGCCGGCATATGGATGATAGGTTCCGGTGGAACAAAAGATCATTACATCGGCTTCAGAGGAGGAATGCATGGCTGATACAAACACGGTTTCCCGGGAATTGTCCCCTGCTCTTTCCCAGAGACAGCCTAAAGAGTCCATAACCTATGAAGACTTTTCCTGGGCTGTCGGGCAATGGATGGAAAGGGTTCTGGGAATAAAATGCGCCTATGCGGTCAAGGGGCGTGATTCCCTGCCGGGCTTTTGCTGGTCATACATGCTTGGAGAAGGGCGAGACGCTGGCAATACTCTGGAAGGGGATGCGCGCAACGCCTTTGAAGCAAGGGAAAGAATGTTGACTGGAGTCTGGGCCTCTGTGCATTTCCTGCGGGAGTGTAAATTCGTTCCGGCACAGCTTCTGGATTTTCTGGGGTCTGATGAAAGCAAGATTCCTTACAGCCTTCAGGGAAAGCATTTCTGCATATCTGTAGGAACGGTTCTTGATACTCTGGCAAGATCCACGGGGAAGTTTTCTGCCGATGGCCAGCTTGTATCCACATTGAGTGCCTGACGGCCTGGACAGGGGAAATGTGATGGACACTCACATCCACCAGTCCGCCGATATCATTCTGGGAAAGATCCCGGGTTTCAAACCGAAAATTGCCGTGGTTCTGGGCTCGGGCCTGGGGGCTGTGGCGAACCTGCTGGATGAGAAAGCCAGGATCCCCTACACGGACCTGCCCGGTTTTCCCCTTCCCGCGGTGGAAGGACATGAGGGCAGCCTGCGCCTTGGGTACGTGGATGGTGTGCCTGCCCTGTTCCTGAAAGGCCGGGTTCATCTGTACGAAGGGGGCGGTTTTGAGCCCCTGAAGATCATGATCCGCACCCTGAAGACCGCGGGGATCGAGACCCTGTTCCTGACCAACGCTGCCGGAAGCCTGCGGAAAGAATACGGCCCGGGCAGCCTGGTGGCCGTGGCGGATCATCTGAATCTGACTGGCACGAGCCCGCTGGTGGGCCGCAACGACGACCAGTGGGGGCCGCGCTTTCCCGGCATGGAAAATGCCTGGTGTCGCGATGCCCGGGCCTTTGTCCTGGAAACAGCGGCGAAGCAGAATATACCCATGGGCGAAGGCGTGTTCGGCGGCCTGCTGGGCCCCTGCTTTGAGACACTGGCCGAAATCCGCATGCTGAAAACGCTGGGCGCCGATACCGTCGGCATGTCCATGGTCGCAGAGAATATTGTGGCTGTTCACTGCGGTCTGCCCTGCGTTGGTGTTTCCGCCATCACCAATCTGGCCGCCGGCATGAGCGATGTGCCCCTGTCGCACGAACAGACCCTGCAGGGCGCAAAGCTGGCCGAGCAGAACATGGCACGGCTGGTCCGCGGCTTCATCACCGGCTGGACCGCGCGGCAGCAGCAGAAAGCGGCGTAAGGCGTTTTTAACCCTCTTCTGCACCCCTTGCTGTCATCTTCCGGCTTGACCGGAGGATCCAGTGTTCTTTTGCACCAATAAAACTGGATCCCGGATCGCGCTGCGCTTGTCCGGGATGACACAGGATATTTTTGTGAATTCCGGTTACCCTTTCAGGATCCGCGCCGCAAGGCCCATGGTGGATGAGTCCTGAAGGGCTTCCAGCGGCTTGTGGCCCGAAAGCACGTCCAGGGTCTGGCCGGCCAGCTGCTTGCCCAGCTCAACCCCCCACTGGTCAAACGAGTTGATGTTCCATATCACGCCCTGGACGAATACCTTGTGCTCGTACAGGGCAATCAGGGCCCCCAGGGTGCGCGGATCCAGCCGCGAATACAGAATGGTGTTCGTGGGCCGGTTTCCCGGAAACACCTTGTGGGGCACCAAGGCTTCCAGCGCCGGGCCGGACAGGCCGGCGGCTTCCAGTTCCCGGCGCACTTCTCCTTCGGTCTTGCCGCACATCAGCGCCCGGGTCTGGGCGAGAAAATTGGCCAGAAGCATGCGGTGGTGATCCTCCACCGCATACGGACTGTGGATGGCGGCGATAAAGTCCGCCGGGATGAACTGCGGCCCCTGGTGGATCAGCTGATAAAAGGCGTGCTGGCCGTTGGTGCCCGGCTCGCCGAACACTGCGGGACCAGTGGCGTATTCCACAGGCTGGCCGCGGCGGTCCACACCCTTGCCGTTGCTTTCCATGTCCAGCTGCTGGAGAAAAGCCGGAAAGCGCGCCAGCAGCTGGTCATAGGGCAGCACGGCGTGGGCATGCGCGTTCCAGAAATTCACGTACCAGATGCCCAGCAGCGCCAGGATCACCGGCATGTTGTCTTCCAGCGGCACAGTGCGGAAATGGCGGTCCATGTCGTGCGCCCCCGCCAGAAGCTGCCTGAACCCGTCCATGCCGATGGACAGGGCGACGGACAGACCCACGGGCGACCACAGGCTGTAGCGTCCACCCACCCAGTCGCGAAAGCCGAACATGTTCTGCGGGTCAATGCCGAACGCAGCCACTTTCTCCGCGTTTGTGGACACGGCCACAAAGTGCTTTTTCACGGTCGCGTCAGAGCCTCCGTCCTCCAGGAACCACCGGCGGGCCGTGTGGGCGTTGGCCAGGGTTTCCTGTGTGGTGAAGGTTTTCGAGGCAATGATGAACAGGGTCGTGGCCGGCCGACACTGCTTCAGGGTCTGCGTGATATCCGCCCCGTCCACGTTGGAGACAAAGTGAAAACGCATCTCCGGGTGCCGGTACGGCTCCAGCGCCTGGGTCACCATGGCGGGTCCCAGGTCAGAGCCGCCGATCCCGATATTCACCACGTCCGTAATGCGCTGGCCGCCAAAACCTGTCCAGCGGCCGCTGCGCACGGCCTCCACAAAAGTCTCCATGCGGTCCAGCACAGCCTGGATGTCCGGAACCACATTCTCCCCGCCCCGGTGGATCAAACTGTCCGCCGGCGCGCGCAGGGCCGTGTGGAGAACAGCCCGCGCCTCGGTCGTGTTGATGATCTCCCCGCTGAACATGCGGTCGCGCCAGCCCTCCACGTCCTGCTGGCGGGCCAGGGTGACCAGAAGCTTCCAGGTCTCGTCCGTGATCCGGTTTTTTGACCAGTCCAGGAACAGGCCGGCGGCT